>DATHPB010000176.1:0-5745 GCA_035484295.1 Cytophagaceae bacterium | reverse complement strand
TGTTCAGGTGGTTAAAAAGCTTGACCACTTTTTTGTCTTCAGCATGTCCGGAGTTGCCAATCAGTAAAGAAAAATAGCGTTTTTCATTTTTGCTGAGCGAATTGATCAATTCGAATACAGGGACGTTTTTGTTTTTTGACACCGTATATTATTTTATATTATACTATTGTTATTCAATAATTTAAATATATATAAATATCTTTTAAAACCGTATATAATAACCTTATTGTAAACTCCTTTAGAGAGCGTACATTTTTTATTTATAAGTATTTTATTTACATGTATTTATAAATTATTTCAAATCGATAAAAAGCGTATATAAACAAAAAAAAACCCTATGAATGCATTGAAACTCCTATATATTTGTTTGAGATCAATTGAGAGAAATGTCGTCAGCAGTAAACATGAGTGGTGCAGTAGCCTTAGTGAAATGCTTAGAAAGCATGGGAGTGGAATATATTTTTGGATATTCCGGAGGTGCAGTGATACCTATATTTGATGCGCTGTACGATTCTCCTATTAAATTGATCATGACTCGCCATGAACAAGGGGCAACCCACATGGCAGACGGTTACGCTCGGGTTACCGGTAAACCGGGAGTAGTGCTTGTTACAAGCGGTCCTGGAGCAACCAATGCCATTACCGGAATGCTTACTGCTCAAATGGATTCTGTTCCGATGATTGTATTGACAGGACAAACGATTACTCCATTATTAGGAATGGATGCTTTTCAAGAGGCAGATACGTTTGGTTTCAGTCTTCCGGTTGTAAAACATAATTATCTTGTTCGTAATACATCAGATATTCCTCGCATTGTACGTGAGGCATTTTTAATCAGTACAACGGGCAGGCCAGGTCCAGTGTTGGTTGATTTGCCGAAGGATATTACATCAGCTTCTTTTACTGGTGACTTAGAAGCTGAACCCCAGCTACCAGGTTACATTGCTCATCGGGCGATAGACAAGGAAGCCATTAAAAAGTTGGCAGAGTATCTAAATGCAGCCCAAAAACCATTGTTGTTAGTAGGGCATGGCGCTATGTTGGCCGGTGCCTCAAAAGAAGTAATGGAGTTGGCAACAAAAATGCAAGCAGCAGTAACCAATACATTACTTGGCAAAGGATGTTTTCCTGAGACGCACGAACTTTCGTTGGGTATGCTGGGTATGCATGGTACGGCATATGCCAATAAAGCAGTATTGGAATGTGACCTGATTATTTCTATTGGTTCACGGTGGGACGATAGGATCAATGGCAATCCCAAAGAATTCGCTCCTAAGGCAAAGAAATTACACATTGATATTGATCCGGCTGAAATTGGAAAAATAATAGTGCCGGATGCGTTTGCTATAGGAGACGCGAAGGAAATCTTGCAAGCCTTGCTGCCATTGATCAATACCAATACCAATACTCAATGGATAAGTCGTACAAACGATTTAAAAATAAAGTATCCTTTGCACTATGAATCACAAGGGCTGTTGCGTGCTCAACACGTGATCGATGAGGTATATAAATTGTCTGAAGGGAAAGCGATTGTCACTACAGATGTTGGTCAACATCAAATGTGGGCAGCGCAATTTTACCTAAGCGATAAGGCGGATACCTGGTTGTCTTCAGGTGGTGCGGGTACCATGGGTTTTGGATTTCCTGCGGCTATTGGTGCACAGTTAGCAAGTCCGGAAAGCCTGGTTATTGCTGTTGTTGGGGACGGAGGTTTTCAAATGACCTTGTCAGAATTATCGACAGCGGCTATTCATAAACTACCCATTAAGATATTGGTCATTGACAACAAGTACCTGGGTATGGTTCGTCAATGGCAAGAATTGTTTTTGGATTCGCGCTATTCTGGCATTGATCTGGAAGGCAATCCTGACTTTGTAAAATTGGCAGAAGCATATGGAGTGAAGGCTTTTCACGTAGATAAGCCGGAAAACCTGAACGTTGTTTTAACGGAGGCCCTGGCCTATAATCAAGGCCCTTGCGTGATTCATGCGGAAGTGGTAAAAGAAGACAACGTGTATCCGATGGTTCCAGCTGGCAAATCACTGGATCACATGATACTTGAGCCACCAAAAGTGAAGTTGGAAATGCCGGAAGGAAGTACATAAAATAGCAACGCCTACGATTTATTATCCGCCTTATATCAATTGTAAGACATAAATAAACATTCACATGAAAAATATTCATTTTGTAGCAGAGATCATTCAAACTCAAGGGATCTTATTGAGGACGGGATTGATATTGGAACGCAGAGGTTTTATTTTAGAAGCACTGGAAACGTTTGAAACAAAGGGTAGAACATTCCTGAACATTCGTGTAAAAGGAGAGGAAGTGAAAAAAGAGCAAGCTATTAAACAACTGGCTAAGCTGATTGATGTGATCTCCATACAAGAAGCTACAGGATTGGAGTTGGAAAACTTTGAAAAGGAATTCCAACCAGTTGCAATGCTTGCATAAGTAAAAAACAGATTTAGTATAAGCCTGTCGTTCCCATTTCTTAAATTAGGCGTGTGAAGAGACAGGCTTTGTTTTTTATTTTTTTTACGCAATTTGTTTTGTCCAACCTTTTATTTGGTCAACGTGTGGCCATTGTACTTAGTGGCGGAGGAGCGAAAGGTCTTGCATACATTGGCGCGCTGAAAGCGTTAGAAGAAAACGGAATCCCGATTGATTATATCGTGGGAACTTCCATGGGCGGCTTGGTCGGTGGTTTCTATGCGGCAGGCTATAGCCCTAAGGAGATGGAAGAGCTTGTAATTTCTCAACGGTTTCAGAATTGGGCAAAGGGAGAATTAGAAGAAGAAGATAAGATCAGTATTTTTCAGCAAGGGAAAGACCCATCTATCGTTAACTTTCGAGTGGGTTATGATACAGTGTCTTCTACAAGCATCAAAGCTAATACACTGATCAGGGATCATGCGCTGAAGCTTGCGCTCATGGAGGAATTATCTAAAGCTTCTGCAAGGGCCAATAATAATTTTGACAGTTTGGTCGTCCCCTTTCGTTGTATAACCTCTGAAATTTTTATGCAAAGGGAGGTTGTAATCAGCAAAGGGAATTTGAATGAAGCGTTGAGAGCAACGATGGCTGTGCCACTTTTTTTCTCTCCGCAAAAAGTGGACAATGTTTATTTATTCGATGGAGGTCTCTATAATAATTTCCCCGTGAAAACGACCAAGGATATTTTTCATCCGGATGTGGTGTTGGGCTTTAACGTTTCTGATAAGGTATTCAGTGAATATCCTTACAAAGATGCAGATCGCTTTGTAGATACGCGGTTACTGTCGTACCTGTTATTGTCCAGAAGCGATACCATTCAATTAGACTCGCAGGATGTATATGTGCAACCGGATCTCAAAGAATTTTCTTCTATGGAGTTTGCAGACGCGAAAGCCTTGATTGACGAGGGTTATCGCACGACCATTGCAAAGATGCCAAGAATTAAAGCCGCCATTACACAGCGAAGAGATAGTTTGTATTATGATCAAAGAAGAGCAAACTTTATAAAAGGAGAAAAAGAATATGTGATTGACCAGGTAGAAGTGAGAGGATTTAAAAACGCCGGGGAATTGGAGAAATTTTTCAAACCCGATACGCTTGGCCATTATAGCATGAAATCTATTCGTAACGGTTATTTTATTTTGGAACAGTCTTCGGCATACGAACACTTTTCTCCGTACCTCGTTTTTGATAAAAAGAAAAACACCTATCAGTTTCATCTTAATTTGCAACACAACAAAGACCTCAAGATTGGTTTGGGCGGAGTCATTTCCAACCGGCCAATCAGCTATTTGTTTTTGAGTGTCGAAAAGGATTTTTTCTTCAGAAGAAGATACAACTTATATTCCAACGGGTTTATTGGTGTTTTCTACATTTCAAATTATACACGTGCACGTATGTATTTCCATACTTACCGCACGGCGTATGTTGAAGGCTCCTTTACCTATAATAAATGGGATTATTATCAAACCAGTAATTTATTGTTGCTCAGTGCGGAAAACCAATCGGTGTTGAAACAAAACGAAATCAATGCTAAACTAGCCTTGAGAAAAGCAGTAAGGAAAAAAGGAATAGCAGGCATTAGTGCGGCATACATCAATACGCAGTCAAACTATAGTATCATCTCTTCGTTAAACCCAGGAGATACGCTGAGCTACTCCCGGATACAGATGTTTCAAGGACGCCTAGAATATGAGAACAGCAAACTAGATCGCATTCAATACGCATCGAAAGGTTATTGTTTTCAAATGGATTTGAATTATTATGCAGGTCTAGAATTGTTTGAACCGGGCACATTAGAGAAGCAATTGTCAGGATTGACCTGGGATCCGAATTACAAAGGTGAGGCTGTGAGGAACTGGTGGGCTTTGCAGCTTAAGATGGGTAAGTATTTCCGTATTTATAAAAGATATTCTGTAGGCCTTCTTTCTCAAAACTATTTTTCTACACAGCCTCTTTTTTTCAATCATAAAGCAACGGCATTTTATTCCAAACCATTCATGCCGATCATGGATAGCTATACTCTGTATTATGAAGATTTTCGATCCTCTAATTTTATAGCAGGAGGATTGATTAATATTTTACACCTCAGAAAAAACCTAGACTTCAGGGCAGAGGCACATCCTTTTTATAACTTACGTCCCGTGAAATTCAATGGTGATACAGGAGAAGGTGTCGATAAACAATATTATAACAATACCCCAAGTCTACGATTCATCATGGCTGCGGGATTTGTTTATCATTTCGTACTGGGACCTATTTCTGTGCAGGCAACTTATTATGACACGCATGCATTAGGCAAATCAAAAATAGGTTTTGTTGTTCATGCCGGATTTCTGCTAAAGAATAAAAGATGGGACGATTAACACGCATGATTAGCTAAGTATAAACACATTTAAATACGTCGCATGCAAAAAAAAGTAATTTTAGTTACAGGAGGTAGTTCTGGTATAGGTAAATCCATTTGTCAGTATTTAACGTCAAAAGGGTACATAGTATATGGCACCAGTCGGAAGCTGCAGCAAGAATTGGAATTCCCGTTGTTATCCATTGATGTTACAGATGAACAATCTGTCAAAAATGGCATTCAGGAATTGTTGCAAAAAGAAGGACGGATTGATGTGCTCATTAACAATGCCGGTATAGGTATGATGGGTGCCATAGAAGACAGCGTCGCTAAAGACAGTTTGAAAGTATTTGAAACCAATGTATTTGGTCCGTTGAGAACCATGCAGACGGTATTACCGACCATGCGTTCGCAGCGGTCAGGTTTGATCATCAACATAGGAAGCATTGCGGGTTACATGGGATTGCCTTACCGAGGAATTTACAGCGCGACTAAAGCTTCATTGGGCATGATTACAGAAGCATTGCGAATGGAATTAAGACCTTATAACATTCAAGCATGTGTTCTTGATCCGGGTGACTATAGCACGAGCATAGCGCAACACAGACAAGTAAGCATCCCAGACCATTCTCCGTACAAATCAAATGTAGTCGCGCTTGAAAAAATGATCGATGAAGAGGTACATAGTTCCTCCGATCCGTTGGAAGTGGCGCGCTTAATAGAGAAAATAATTCAAACACCTCGACCGAAGGTCCGCTATTTGTCAGGAAAGCGGATGCAGAAGATTTCTGTTGCATTGAAACAATGCATCGGTGGAAAATTCTTCGAAAGGATTCTAATAAAACATTATAAGCTGTAGAGATTGACAAAAGGTTGATTGACATTTGCATCATGATGATTTC
>DATHPB010000175.1:0-3205 GCA_035484295.1 Cytophagaceae bacterium | reverse complement strand
TCATTTGGCAATGGGCAACCAGGAAGTGATCAATAACGGAACAACGGTATGGACCTTTTTGAAAGATGCCAATGAAGTGAACATCTCTAATTACGATCCGGACGATGACGATATCACTCCGACAAAAATTTATACGATCTATAAGAAAGGATACAAGTATCTGTTGGTTGAGGAGAAGACAGAGGCGGGTGTGGTGATGCAAACGATTGACTTGATTCCCGAAAATCGAAACAACCCGTTTTTTAAAGTCAGGTTAACCATTAATAAAAAAGACAAGACCATCAAGAGTTGGAAAATATTTGAGAAAAGCGGGAACTCTTACGATTACCTGGTGAAAACATTCACGCCTAATTTGGTATTGACAGATAATGAATTTGTGTTTGATAAAACAAAACACAAAGGAGTAGAAGTGGTAGACTTGCGCTAAAAGCAGATGAAAAAAGCACAATTGGTTTCTCTGATCAAGGAAAAAAAATCTTTGCTGTGTGTCGGTTTAGATACGGATCTGGAAAAAATTCCAGTTTCTATTCGTAATTCTTCTAAGGATCCTGTTTTTGAGTTTAACAAGCACATCATTGATGCCACGCTGGATTCGGCGGTTTCCTACAAACCCAACACCGCTTTCTACGAAGCGATGGGATTGAAAGGTTGGGAAAGCTTGCAAAAGACAATTGATTATATAGGAGACAAAGCATTTGTGATTGCAGATGCCAAAAGAGGAGACATAGGAAATACCTCAAAGATGTATGCCAAAGCTTTCTTTGAAGAAATGAAAGCTCATGCGGTTACTGTTGCTCCCTACATGGGAGAAGATTCAGTGACACCGTTTTTAGGATATGATGGGAAGTGGGTGATTGTATTGGGCTTGACTTCCAATAAAGGTAGTGAAGATTTTCAACAATTGACGTTGCAGACTAATCAGAAGCTGTATTTAGAGGTTATCCGTAAAGTCGCTTCGTGGGGTGCTTCCGATCAATTGATGTTTGTGGTTGGAGCAACACAAGCCGAATATATTCAATCCATCAGAGCGGTTGTTCCTGAACATTTTTTATTGATCCCTGGTGTCGGTGCACAAGGAGGAGACCTAGACGCTGTTTGCAAATACGGTGTTACAAAAGACGGAGGGTTATTAATCAATGCCTCGAGAAGTATTTTGTATGCGTCTTCAGGAAATGATTTTCAAACAGCAGCAGCAGCGGAAGCAGAGAAGATGAGAGTAGCGATGGAGAAATACATTTAACTTATAAGGTGAACAATGATTTTTTCTTTCGTTAGCTAAGCATTAACCACTATTTTTTACTGATCAAGGATTACTGTCTATTGGTCCCTATTTTTTATTATGAAAGAATATTACCTGCAAATGGCGTGGAAGCTGGTCGTACTGGCCGGTCAAACGCTGCAAACAGTTCAAGGAGATTCCATTGAAATCATTTTCCCGGGCTATGGTCCTTCTGTTTTGGGCGGACCTGATTTTTCATTTGCTAAGATAAAAATCAAGGATACCCTTTGGGTAGGTTCTGTAGAAGTACATGTTAAATCTTCTTTTTGGTATATGCACCGACACGGTGGAGATGAAAAATACGATAATGTGATTCTGCATGTAGTATGGGAAAACGATGTAGACGTAAAACTTTCAAACGGGGAGACGATTCCTTGTCTTCAGCTTAAGCAATATATTGCCGCTTCTTGGTTTGAGGAAATTGATCAGCGTATTTTTTCTGCGTCATCTATACCTTGTGCCCGACTCCTTTATCTTGTTCCTGAAGCTGTATGGCAATCGCAATTGGACGTGGCTTTGGTAGAGCGTGTAGAACGTAGAGTAAAGGAGGTAGAACTATTATACAAGCATTGTCACTACGATTGGGACGAAGCTTTGCACAGGTTGATCGCACGCTTTATGGGACAGAAAATTAATAATCAATGCATGGAACAATTAGCGGCTTCTATATCCTATAAAATTTTGTTGAAACATGCTTCTTCATTGATTGATTTGGAAGCTTTATTACTTGGACAGGGTGGTTTTTTAGAAGAAGAAAACCAAGACAATTATACAAAAGAGTTAAAGCACCGTCATGAGTTTTTATCTTATAAATACGGGTTGAAGAAAAATTACAATTTAAAAATGCAATGGCAGTACAAAGGATTACGTCCTATCAGTTTTCCGGAATTGCGAATTGCACAATGGGCCTATCTTTTATATGAAAAGGGACGCCTGATGAATTGGGCTGTAGAATGTTCGATCGATGACTTAAAAGAAGAAGAGTACAGCATTGGTGAATATTGGAAGACCCATTATCGCCTAGGTAAAAAATGTAAATCGCATTTAGTAATGAACAAACATTGGAACTCTTTATTGCTCATTAATGCGTTGATTCCATTTCGAATAGCATACAAGAAAAATACAGATAATAAGGAAATGGCAGTATTTATTGGCAGCTACGAAGAGATTGCACCTGAAAAAAATCATGTGGTAAAATTATTTAAAAGCTTTAACCATCAGGCTTTTTCAGCGAGAGATAGCCAGGCAATGTTGGAATTGTATAATAATTATTGTAACTATAAGAAGTGTTTGTCTTGTAAGATTGGACATGTCATACTTAAAAAAGAGGGCTTATTATGATTCTTCTTATTGTTTTACATATCTGTTTTTTACTTTTTTATTTATATGTTCAGCAACTTTTTGAAAGAGACAAACCTTTATATTCATGGTTTTACACTACACTTGTTTTAAAAGTATTGTCAGGATTGGCAATGGGGGCTTTGTATTTGTATTATTATAAAGGCGGAGACATTCTGGATACATATTCTAATGTATCTCGTTTGGCTGTTTTGTTCTATTCCGACAATGATAAATTTATAGACGTGTATTTCCATAATGTACTTGTGGGAAATGATGAAATGGTATTTCAAAATTTGTTGACGAATTCACCACGTCAATGGTTTTTCATAAAGTTAATTACTCCTTTGGCGGTGCTTATTGACAACTATTGGATGTTAAATGTATACGTTTCCATTTTCTCATTTTTAGGATTATGGAATTTATCAAACCGTATAGTGTCTATTTTCCCAATCAGCAAAACAGCCGTCGTTATTTCATTTCTATTGCTTCCTTCAGTTGTATTCTGGTCTTCTGGAATGATCAAGGAGTCGGTACTTATGGGAAGTATAGGGTTTTGTATGAGTTTTTATCTGAAATGGATTTATG
>DATHPB010000174.1:0-3401 GCA_035484295.1 Cytophagaceae bacterium | reverse complement strand
CCTTCTGCATGCTGTCTCTCATGTCTTCCGGCAGACATTGAATCACTTTCTTCAGTTGATTACCAGGCATCAGTTCCCGTAACAACTCCAATATCACAATCAAAAAGCGTTTCACTTCATTTCCTGCTTTTTGTTCTTCCTGAACAACGAGAGATTCTCCTTTCAAAAATTGATCCCTGAAATCACAAAACTTTTCTGCCGGTTTATGAACTTCTGAATTGTTCCAACCCGAAGTGTATATCTTTTTCAAGTGTTCGGGTAGTCCTTTGTATACCAGAATAGCCTTATCGTAAGGAAGGTTATCCCTCAACACATGCAACATATCACACAATACTTTTTCTGATTTTTTTCTATCAGCATTGAGCTTAGTACCGAGATGCAGCAGTAAGTCCGAAAAATTCATATCAGGTATGGCTTCCATAGCGGTTGGAATTGGGTGTATACTAAAGCTAAAAAAAAGTGTGCAGAATTACAATCCTTTATTTGACTATTAACCGTGTGACAACATCTTATAAGCCTTGTCAAACATACGATTCAGCGTTCATTCCGTTTTTACACATAAAAAAGAAGATTCCCTGTAAGGCAAGGAATCTTCTCTTAATAATAAGACTGAAAAATTTACTAAAACATAATCTCGAATTACGGTTAATGATTCACCACTATTTTACGGGTAACTTGTTGTCCGTCGCTTACCAAACCCACCAGGTAAGAACCATTGGCAAGTGTTTGGGTATTGATGGTGTAATGATGGGCACCAGGTGCTACTGTTTCATTCAATACTGTAATCAAAGGAATGCCTTTCATGTTGTATACCTTCAACGTGGCTAGCGCTTGTTTTTGTAATGTGAAGGACACAGACGCGTCGTTCGTTACAGGATTAGGAGCAACAGAAAGTCCGAAAGTATTCTCTACCGTTAAAGGATTCTGAGTAGCGGTCACCGCTCCGAAGGTAATGTCTGCTTTATCTCTCAATGTGGTAGGATTGCCATCAGCCGCATAAGAGTAATTGGTAGCGTTCAAATCCCTGCCATAGCTAACTGCTGTTACTGTTCCATATGTATATACGTTCACCAGGGTATAACCGAAGTAAGGATGCGCTGTACCGCTTTGCAAAGAACTTCCACCATTGCCGGCTATGATCTGCCACGTTTTGCCGGTATGAGGTTGCTGCTTTTCCCACAAGTGATTATGCGCAGAAAACATCGCTTCGCATTGATTGTTTTCCATCGTATTCCAAAAAACATTGCGTTGGTACGGATACGCTACTAACCCATCTGTCACTGTAAGAACGGAAGGGTAAGCTGGTTTGTGTCCAAAGGCAAAGATGTGTTTGGCTCCATTCGTTCTTGCCGTGCGGATGTCGTTGTCGATCCAGTAAGTAGGAACACGAGAATCTCTTCCAACCGGATCGGTATTCAGGATGACAAAATGGCTTCCCTTATGATCGAAAGAATAGGTGAGTTTGCTTTGATCGGTAGTTAAAGAATCGGTACCCGCTACAAGTCCTGTTGCTACTGGCCCATTAGCCCCTCTGATATAAGCAGCCATTTCTCTTACATAGGTTCTTTCTGCAGCAGGGAAAGACAATTTTCCTGCTGCTTTATCTTGGGTCTCATGATTGCCAGGTATTGCCACCAATTGAACAGACGTTCCAAACAAAGGAGATGCTTTATATACCGCTATCCATCCTCTCAATTGATTTGCTAATCGTACCGTATCGGTTTTGTAACCGATCACCATGTCGCCGGTAAAAAACAAGTAATCAGGTAAGGGATTAAGCGATGCCACTTCCGAAAACAAACGATTCAATTGGTAAACGTTTGCGGTACTCGGTTGATTAGCCGTGGAATCAGGATCATCCACTCTGTTACAGCCTACCGTGACAAAGCTGTAGTCTAATGTTTGCGCTTGCAGCGAAGACAAGCTGATAAAAGTCAATAATAATAACGAAGAAAATTTCATAGGAAACATGAATAGGTGACAGTTGATCTGTCACAAAAGTATAAGCAACACGTTATGGAATCATTACGAAATGATTAACAGAAATAGCATTGAATCTGTAATAAAACTGGATTTCATCTGCGTATAAGCATTTCACAGTCCGCTTACCGTTTCTTTTTGTTCGATGTATCAGGAAAAATCATTTGTAAATATTTGACCGTAGCATCACTCAGCAGATCGCGTTGCATCCTGTACTTATCATTGAAATAAGCCAGACCAATCTCCTGGTCGATCAGGTGTCTTGCTAACATAGACAAACAACCGCTTTCTGTAAATACCGATTCCGCAAACACTACTTTATTTTCCGTCAGTGCAGTTGCTCCTGAGTGTTCGTTTAACAAACGATCGAAATACTGTATCGACAATTCCCTGTAACGAGCCTGATGAGAACTGCCAACTACAACCAATAAATTTTTCCTTGTCCTTGCATCCAGCGGTTTCAGCCAGGAAGATACCTGTGCATGAAGTGCCATCACTTCCAACCGCGCCGCTTCATCCGCATTGGCAAGCGAAAGAGGTGCAATGCCACGGGCAAAAGAAGTACGACCTTTTTCGGTATAGCGTTCAGTACTGATCAACTCTTCCAGGTATTGTTTAGACAAGCGTAGGATTTGTTCTTGCTGCTTTTTTATTTCAAGAGTAAACAAGTAAGTATCCAACGTAGCAATCACCGTATCGATCAGTTGATCGTGACGTTTCAACGTTTGCATTTGGTCTTCACGCAACAGTCCTTCTTTCCAGCTGCTTACCAATGCAAAAATTCCCAAAGGCAAATGGTCGATCGCTTTCAGCTGATGGTACTGCATCGGAATAATCCTTGCACTTGATCTTTGGTATTGGTACTTGAAAATTAATGTATCTCCGGTAAAGACGAGTACGGGACGGGTGCTGTCACCCAGCTGCCTGATTTTATCCTTCACCCACCGATTATAATCTTCGTGAAATGTTTGATTCAATACTTGCAAGCTACCGGTCCTTGGTTCAAAATCCTGACCATACACAGCTACTGAAACCAACACCAATAAATAAAACTTTTTAAAAATCATAGCCTTAAAATAATAGTACACGATGTAATGCTAAAGTACTGCAATAGGTACGCTTCACAAAGCATTGGCTTAGAATAATACCATTACGATTGGAGAAAACAAGTAAGAATTCAGATCTCTCGCCGATGAGAATGAAAAACAAACAAATTAATTACTATATTTAAAATGCTTTCATTTTACCATGGAGCATTATTACTTCAACACCTTGACAATTTCAACAGCTTGATCGTTCGTTCTTTTTTCTTCATCAGCTCACTCATGCTTTTGATTTCACTGCCTAACGTTTCGGCTCAACAAACTGCCGGCGATTCCTTAGGTAGAGATAAGGAAGGACATGTAAGAAAAATACAACCG
>DATHPB010000173.1:0-6334 GCA_035484295.1 Cytophagaceae bacterium | reverse complement strand
TAGAACTAGTGAAACAATCTCCCCCTGTGGCACTTTTGTGACCTCCCCTAAAACCTGTGCCGCTGCCATTGATGTTCGCATTCAATGTTACAGTAGAAGAAGATTCAAAAACGATAACGCCTCCGGTATTGCCGTTCCATGGTTGGGTTGTGAGTTCTGCGTCTATGCTGATAGTTCCGTATTGCGGGACATTGATCATCTGTACTGCACCCGACGGGGTGTAGGTGCGTAGAAGTGTTTTGGTAAGGTAAACAGCATTGCCTACAAAATGATCAATGACGGCGAACTCATAATTACCGGCATCTCCTATGGCTGTTATGTTTCCAAAATTCACAGTGTTGGTTTGATCAATGGTTGCCCCCTGCATTTGAATGATCAATACTTTATCTCCGGCTGAAAAATTGGTGATGTCGGTTACTGTAATTGCGCTACAAACATAATCAACAGACGTAACTTGGGTATAAAAGTTAATGGTACCGGAGAGTTGTGACATAGCCGATTGAAGGCCTGTAAAAAACAGGCTCAAACACAGAAAGAGTTTGACCTTCAGTAGCATACCTATGTAACTATTATTATCCCTGAATAGATACAATTCTATCCCGATGTTATTACATACGGGTTACAACCATGATGTAACCGTTTGAAAAACAAATAATTAATATTTGCAAAAGAATGATAAAAACTGAATTAAGAAGATAAAGCTATAGGTATTCTCTGATCTGCACATTGGATGCTACCAAGGCGGGTCTGATCGAAGCCAGAAAAGTGATGACAAGAACAGATAAAAAGGTGATGACAAGATCACTCGATTTAAGTCGTACGGGATAAGCATCTACCAGAGAAGTTTCGGTGCCTATGCTTACGAGGCCATACTGTTGTTGTAGGTAACATAACAGTATTCCCATTGACATGCCGATGAATGTTCCACTGAGAGAAATCAAGGCGCCTTCTGTGAGAAAAACATTTCGGATAAATGTTCGGGAAGAACCAAAGGAAAATAATACGGCGATATTGTTTCTTTTTTGAATGACTAACATGGATAAGCAAAAGAAAATACCTACCGATGAAACGGCCAGGATAAAGGTCAACATGAGGTTCACGATGATTTTTTCAATGTGCATGGCACGGATTAAGCTATCGTGTTGTTCTTCGCTGTTCAGTATTTTAAAATCGGAACCCATAAGTGATACCAATCGATTTTTCACTTCTTCTATATCCTCACCCGCTTTCACCTTTATCTCTAGGTAAGAACGTTGATTGCTGTAATTCATGAGTTGTTGAGCAATAGACAATGGTACAATCACATAGTGATCGTCGTATTGCTTTTCGATAGCAAATACTCCGCCGGGTTGCACGTTGACAATGTTAAAAGCACTGGTCGAACTCAGGTTTTGAAGTTTGGCTTTGTTGGGATAATAAAAGGTGAGAGGTGTAAAAGGATTATTGACGTTGACAGATAATTTTGAAGCTACACCCCTTCCCAATATCGCATAATTTTTTTCACCTGCCTTTAATTTAAAACCACCTTCTACAATGAAGGTGTCAATGCGACCTTGTTGTGTGAAATTATCAGCAACGCCTTTGATCTTCACGACATCACTTTGATTGGCATACATCACTACGCAATTGTCTTCGATGACATCCGTGATATAATCTACTCCTGTCGTGTGTGAGATGTTATTGTAGAGTTGCTGTGTATAAAGAAAGGTCTTGCCTTTTGCCGGTTGCACTTTGATTTGAGGATCGAAGGAATTGAAAAGTGAACGAATCAAATCGTCCATTCCGTTGAAAAAGGCCATGCCTACAACAAGCGCCATTGTCACCACTGCCACTACACTGATAGAAAGCAGGGAGATGACATGAATCATGTTCAGCTTTCCAGAAGGAATAAAGTACTTTCCGGCAACGAGTAGGATAGCTTTCATTCTTTGTCTTTATCCGTGTCTTCAGCTTCAGTGGGAGCAGGAGGAATGTCTAGTTTAGAAATCAGGTTGTTGATGTGTATGGCATAATCCACTCCATCGTCCAATAAAAAAATTAATTCGGGAATGATACGGATTTGATTTTTTAATTTGTCTCCAAGCAACTTACGCACCTGCTTAGTGTTTACTTTTATTTTTTGCAGTGCTGCTTTTTTATCTGTGTTGTCGAGAAAACTCAGGTATATCTTTGCTACAGAAAGGTCAGGACTCATGCGTACCGTGTTTACACTTACGTATGTGTTACCAAACAAGCTCTTTGTGTCTTTTAAAAAGAGTTCAGCCAATTCTTTTTGAATCATTCGGCTAAACTTTTGCTGTCTGGTACTTTCCATTGTAAACTTTGTTTCTTTTTTATCAAACTTACCGTATTTTGAGGAGAGTTTCCATAAAAAATCTAAATAAACTAGGCATTGGTAAATTTATTCAAATTATTTGATCTGCCCCGCGTACTGTTGTTATTGCTGCTTACCATAGCCTACGCTGTATTTAGTGACATTGCTGTATTTCCAATGACTTCTTACGAATTGATGAACATCGTAACAAGTGAACACCTGGCGGGTGGAAACACCATGTACAAAGATGTGTTTCACTGGACGGAACCTCTTACGGTTGGAGTACAGTACTTCTTTTTTCAATTGTTTGGCAGAGATGTTTTCTACTACCGTATCGTTGCACTGATCCTGGTTTTTTTTCAAGCGTTATTGTGGAACCAGACATTGAATGAAAAAGGATGCTATGAACAGCGCTCCTCTTTACCTGCATTGATTTACCTGAGTTTTTGTTTGTTGTTTCCTGACATGGTCAGTTTAAGTGCTGTCGTTTTAGGCAATACCTTTTTATTGCTGGCATTTTATTTTGTGATTTCTTACATAAAAAATAATGAACACCATCAACCTTTATTTTGGATCGGATGGAATGCGAGTATTGCTTTTTTGTTTTATACACCTTATATCCTCCTATTACCAGGCATTCTACTGGTCCTTTCCTTATACAGTCCGTTGGATGCAAGAAAGTTTGTGACGATATTGTACGCGTTTCTATTACCCGCTATTCTAGTCTGGGCATATTATTTCTGGAACGATGCGTCGGTCTTTTACACACAGTTTTTTTTACAACGTATCTTTAGTTTTCAAGCCAATCATTTTCTTTCCTTTCAGCATCTGCTTTGGATCGTTGCTATTCCATTGTTCTGGTTGTTCATCGGATTCATCGCCATTGTAAGGTCGTCTTCATTTGTCAATTTTCAATACCGCGTTATACAATCGTTGCTTCTTTTGTTTTTGTTTTCACTGATTGGATTTTTATTGGTGAAAGAACGATCGGTATTCACCATCTGGCAAATTGTACCTTATGCATCGGCAATTGCTGCGCATTTCCTGCTGCTGCAAAAGCGCAAGTGGTTTGCAGATACCATCCTGTTACTGAGTTTCGCTGCGTTGTTTTTTATTCGTTTTGAGTTGAAGAAAGAGGTAGCATCGGATAAGTCGGGAAAGGAAAGCCGTTTGAGTGTGAAGTTTAACGCGAAAGAATGGGAACCGTTTGCAACGGTTCATTCCGTATTGGTGCTGGACAATAATATCTCCCCTTACAGCAAGTACAGGCTGTCTACCCCTTTCTTGAACTGGAATCTTTCAGAAAACTATTTCAGAGACATTGATGGATACGAGGCAGTGGCCTTGCTGGATCGTTATTTTACAAAAGAGCAACCTGACGTAATCGTTGATCCCAATGGAGTCTTACCGAAGATGTTTTATCGATTACCCTTACTGGCCAACAAGTACGTAGAAAAGAAAAAGGGATTTTATGTATTGAAGCGGACTATGAACAAACTTTAGTCACAACGAATCTTATTGACTCTATTTTGATGCCTGCCTCCTTCGAATGGTTCCGTCACAAATGTTTCTACTGCTTTCCATGCTTCTTCCACACTCATGAATCTTGCCGGCAAACAAATGATGTTTGCATCGTTGTGTTGCCGCGCCAGTTTGGCAATCTCCGCTGTCCAGCATAATGCTGCACGTACTTTTTGATGTTTGTTGGCTGTCATGCAGACACCGTTTCCGCTTCCGCAAATCAGGATCCCAAAGGTATTTTCTCCTGTAGATACAGATGTTGCCAAAGGGTGTGCATGATCCGGATAATCAACCGAAGCTGTTTCGTAAGGACCGAAGTCTTTTACAAGGTATCCTAATGCGGTGAGTTTTTCGGAGATGAACGCTTTGTATTCTACGCCGGCATGATCTCCGCCAATGGCAATGTGTAACATGATAAAGGGATTAAAATTCTTCTTCTTTCTTTTTGGTGTTTTGCACGTAGGCAGAAATGAAAATACTGATCTCGTACAAGAAGACCAATGGTATTCCAATCAACAATTGGCTCAGCATATCAGGAGACGGAGTGATGACAGCTGAAATAAACAAAATGACTACAATGGCATGGCGACGGTAATGGCGCATGAATTTTGGTGTCATCATGTCCATTTTTGACAGTACATAAATCAATACCGGTAATTCAAACATCAGTCCACAACCCAACACCATGAAGCATACCATGGAAATATAGGAAGTGATATCGAACTGATTGACGATACTGGGGTCGATCTGGTAATTGGCCAGAAATTGTATGGTAATGGGAAGCACCATGTAGTAACCGAACACGATGCCGAGGAAGAAGAGGAGAGACACTGCCAGTACGGCATTCATGCTGTTTCTTTGCTCGTTGATTTTCAATCCCGGTTTTACGAAACGCCAGATTTCCCAGAAGATATAAGGAAAGGAAATCACAAAACCCACAATGAATGCAGCTGTGATGTGCATGGAAAACTGCCCTGTCATCGTACGGCTTTGCAACGTGAAGTTGGGTTCGCCTACGCAATAGCTGAAATGTTTACACAACAATTTGAACGTCCAGAAATCAGGTCTGGAAGGAGCAAACAAGACATCGTGAAAGATCCAATCCATGTATATGAAAGCCACCACCGTTACCATCAGCAAAGCGATGACAGCGCGGATAACATGCCACCTCAATTCCTCGAGGTGGTCTACAAATGACATTTCTGAATTGAACAATGCTTCTTATTTATATAATGGAAATTCTTCCATCCATGAATTGACTTTTTTCTTCACGTCCTGGATTTTAGACGCATTGTCTTTGTTCATCAATACAGCATCGATCAAGTCTACGGCTTTTTCCATATCAGTATCTTTCAGCCCGCGGGTTGTAATGGCTGCGGTACCTACACGCATACCGGAAGTAACGAAAGCAGATTTTGTATCGAACGGTACCTTGTTTTTGTTGATGGTAATGTCGGCTTGGATCAAGGTGTTTTCCGCTTCTTTACCCGTAATGTTTTTAGAGGTAAGATCGATCAACATCAAGTGATTGTCTGTACCACCGGAGATGATGCTGTAACCCCTTTCTGTAAAGGCTTTCGCCATGGCTTGTGCATTTTTCTGCACTTGTTTCGCGTACTCCAAATAAGGGTCACTCAGTGCTTCCAGGAAAGAAACTGCTTTTGCTGCAATCACGTGTTCAAGAGGACCTCCTTGTGTACCCGGGAATACAGCAGAATCCAACAATGCAGACATCATGCGTATCTCTCCTTTCGGATTTTTGAATCCATAAGGATTTTCAAAATCCTGACCCAGCAAGATCAAACCACCGCGTGGTCCGCGAAGGGTTTTATGTGTAGTCGTAGTAACGATATGACAATGAGCCATTGGATTATTCAACAGGCCTTTTGCAATCAAACCTGCAGGGTGAGAAATATCTGCCAATAATAATGCACCCACTTGATCAGCTATTTTACGGAAACGAGCATAGTCCCAATCTCTGGAGTAAGCAGAAGCTCCGCAGATGATCAACTTTGGTTTTTCTTTTGCAGCGATCGCTTCTACTTTATTCATATCGATGGTACCGGTTGCCTGCTCTACACCATAGAATGTAGCTCTGTAGTACTTACCTGAAAGGTTTACTTCTGAACCATGAGACAGGTGACCGCCGTGTGCCAAATCAAAACCCAAAATTGTATCGCCAGGGTTCAGCAAAGCCAACATCACAGCTGCATTTGCCTGTGCGCCGGAGTGAGGTTGTACGTTTGCCCATGCGGCACCAAACAATTGCTTCGCGCGGTCTATGGCTAATTGTTCTCCTTGATCTACTATTTCGCATCCGCCGTAATAACGTTTGCCTGGAAGACCTTCAGCATATTTGTTAGTGAACACACTACCCATTGCCTCCATCACTTGAGGAGAAGTAAAGTTTTCAGAAGCAATTAATTCAATTCCTTCTTCCTGACGTTTAGCTTCCTTTTTGATCAAGTCAAAAATGGCTTCGTCTCTTTTGAATGCGGA
>DATHPB010000172.1:0-6252 GCA_035484295.1 Cytophagaceae bacterium | reverse complement strand
AACGGAGATTTCACGTTTCTCCGCCTTATTACTAACCGCCAAATATACATAAGGATTCTTTACTCCTTCTACCAGTGCTCTCTTGGGTATTTGCAGTGCCGTAAGGTCAGCACCTACGTTGAACTCCGCGATGATATAAATACCAGCCTTCAGGCGAACGCTGTTGTTGTTTGCCACTGCAATCTCTACACGGTAATTATGGTTGTCGTCCCCTTTGGGACTGATAAAGCTGATCTTGCCTTTAAACACAGTACCTGGGAATATTTCCGTGGTTACATTTACCGGATCGTTTTCTTGCAGCTTGAACACATCGTTTTCACTTACAAACACTACTGCTTTCAGTTTACTTACATCTACCACCGTTGCAATCTCTGCACCTGTATTCACATACTCTCCGGCAATCCGTTTCTTATTGGTGATGATACCGTCAATCGGTGAAACAATATTACCGTCCTTGATTTGCTGACGAATCAGATCAGCCTGGATCTTGTTGCTTTCATAATCGTATTGCGATTTGGTGACAGTACTTTGTGTAGCCGCATTTCCTTGCAATAATATTTTATCTCGCTCGTAATCATTACCCAATTTGTCTACATTTAATTGGGTGGATTTCAGGTTCAGTTCTTTTTGCTTGACATCCAACACACCGATGATTTGACCCTTTTTGACTTTGGATCCGAGCTCTATGTTCAACGTCTCTATCTTACCGGAAGTAGCAGCAGAAATGGTTGCTTCTTCGTTGGCTGAAAGAACTGCCGGTACCGGCAGATTACCCGGTACTGGCAGTTGTTGTACATCGAATGTAGATACATACACCGGTACAGAAGAGCGATCAACCGTTTGTTTGCTTGCATTTATTTTCTTCTTGTTGTTGGCCAATGTCAGTACAATAGCCAGCACAACCACAACAAGGGCAGATATGATGATGATTTTCTTTTTCATTAGAATAACAATTAAAGTTGATTGATGTATGCGGTCAATGTGCCTTGCGATTTTTCGTAATCCAACCGAGAAGACATAAAGTTCAATAGAGAATTGATATAATTGTTCTGGGCCTCTTTGTAAGAATAATCCGCGTTTAAGAAATCTGTCAATGAGGCGGTACCTTCCTTATACTGCAGATTGGTGGTTTCAAACACATCTTTAGCCAGATCGAGGTTGTCTCTATCTTTTGTCAAACTCGTATAAGAACTGATCAGTTTAGTGTTCGAATTTTCGTAATCCAGTTGATAGCTTAAAACACTGAGCTTTGCTCTTTCTCTGGCATTCGTGAGTGCAATCTGTGCCTGGTTCAACTGGCTGAGCTTTGCAAAACCGCTGAATATAGGCACACTCAACTTAACTCCTATTGCAGAATATTCATACCACGTGGTGAAAGAATTGGAAAATTCGCCACCGTATGCGTTTGCACCATACCTTCCATAAGCAGACAATACAGGGGCAAAAGCCGCTTTCTTCATGCGCACATCAATTTCTTTGTAGAGAATGTTTTGGTTCATGATTTTATAATCTAACCTGTTTTCTACATTAAGTCCCGCTTGTTGCGGAAGATTTACTTTTGTATTGACGTAACTCGTATCATTGATATTGATATTAGTTTCTAACGGCATGCCCATCGCATTTTTCAATTTATTATAAGCCAATTTTTTATTGGTGTGTAATAAATTTATCTGCGAAAGGATATTGTTCATGCTTACTTTTGTCCGGTCATAATCTATTTTACGGATCACACCACGATCGTACTGCAGTTTTAAAATGACCAGCAATTCTCTGTACTGTTTCTCCTGTTCCAGCAACAGTTTTTCCTGTTCATTGTAGATCAATACCTGGTAGTATGCCAGTGATGTATTGTAAATCAAGGTCTCATTATTCTGCAAAATGTTTAAATCCGCTATGGCAGTATTTACTTTCCTGGCATTCAACGCCTGAAGAGCGGATTGGTCGTATAACTTTTGATCCACTTGAACTACTGCGCCATTGCTATGCGTTTGGCCTAAAGTAAGCGTTGATTCCTGTCCGTTAAACGTAAGGACGTTCGTTTGCAATCTCGGATTGTAGTCGGATGTAACGGTACCTGCTATTTGAGGAAGGTAAGTGGACAATGCTTCCAGATTCTTCTGTCGGGCATTGTCGGCTTCATTGGCATAAATAGTACTGTTAGGATTGTACTTCAAACTGTATTCGATGCAGCTTTTCAATGTAAACATGCTGTCTGCAGACTGGCTGTTGGCAGACTGAGTCAGTACCAAGAGGAGCAATAAAACTGTTGGTATGATTTCTCTCAAAGTTCTTACGGTATTCATGAGCGTAGAATTATTACTATAAAATTTTTATACTTTTTCTATTAGGATTTATTTTTTAGTTTTTTCCACTTGATGAAAAGTTCCTGATGTTGGGAATGAACAAAATCCATAAACTCGATCATGTCTTTCAGCGCCGTATTGAATGTCTTTGTAGCTTTCGTCCGCTGTTCCAACACCTCTTTCAACAGGGTCTTACCTTCCACAGATTTTTCAATGTGCTGTTCAACATGTGTCATCCATTGCTCAATTTTAGATTTGTAATATTTTTTCCGGTTACCGGGTTGGGTAACATACTCCACCTGGTCGGTCAATAACAGTACATTCAGCGCGTTGTTAGCAGCACTTTTACTGATGGAAAGCGCTTCTTGGATTTCCTCCAGTGTCATCTCAATCTGGTCAGCCACCAAAAACAACGCGATTATCCTGGCTTCCGCCGGTGTCCTTCCTTGTCCTTCAAAAAACACTCCTAATTTCTCAATCAGTCTTTTTTTCGTTTCCGTGATGTGCATATGAATTAGAGTCGTATTTCCTCCGTTTTTATTTTGATGAAACAAATATATGTAATGATTTTTTAGTTCTGCAAATTATGAACAAACTAATTATATTATAAAAAACAGAACATTATGAAATAATAGTACATCAACCACCATAATTTATTATCTTGGTGATCGTTCCAACACAGAACTTAATTGCATTACAAGATTTACTAAAAGAATCCAAATGGTTGAATTTAAGATCACACAAAGTCAAAAACAGTTGGTGGAAAAACTGGGTGTATTTTATGAAAAATCAGGTATGCAACCCGCTTCCTGTCGTGTCTTGGCCTTATTACTTGTTGCTGATCAGACCGAATTAACCTTTGAAGAAATCCAACAGGCGCTCTCCATCAGTAAAAGTGCTACAAGCGGTGCCATCAACCTATTGATTAATGTCAATCGTGTAGAATATATTACACGTCCAGGAGAACGCAAACGTTATTTTCGTGCAAAAATCCTGAATTGGAAAAACGACATGTCGAAGAAAATCGAGGAGATGACCGCCATGAGTGTACTTCTGAAGGAAATTTCCAAACAAAGACCAAAATCAACCAAGGAATTCAATCAAACGATAATTGAAATGGCATCTTTTTTGGAATTTTTACAAACAGAAATGCCTGCTATTTTCAAAAAGTGGGAATCAAAAAAATAATGCTTACCTATACAAATAGATAGTGGACATGGTATCGGTGAGATACCGACACCATGCATGCTACATTAAACTTTTTCTTTCTTCGGTTTTACAGGATAGTAAATAGTCTCGGATAAACTTGCTCCCGGAGCAACCATCGGTAATACGTTTTCTTCCTTCAATACCTTGGCGTGAATCAAGAAAGGTCCTTTGGTGTCTTGCGCTTTCTTAATGGCAGCTTTAAACTCCTTAGCGTTGCTGGCAGCCATGGCATTGACACCAAATGCTTCCGACAATTTTACAAAGTCAGGATTTAACAATTCCACGCCCGAATAATTTTTCGCATAAAATTGTTCCTGCCACTGACGCACCATGCCCAGGTAGTTGTTGTCTAATATCAGTACCTTTACCGGCCAGTTTTCCTGTACACAAGTAATCAATTCCTGCAAGTTCATTTGAAACGAACCATCGCCGGTGATACACCACGTTTCATTGAATGGCATTCCGGCTTGTGCACCCATGGCTGCCGGCAAGCCGAAACCCATAGAACCCAATCCACCGGATGTCAGGAAGTGGTTCGGTTTTAAACGCAGGCAATATTGCGCGGCCCACATTTGGTGCTGACCAACGTCAGTAGCCACAATGGCACTGTCATTCAAATTCTCTTCTAGTAAACTGATCGCTGTGATCTGCGTGAAACTTTCTTCATCCGCAGGCATGATCGGATATTCTTCGCGCAGTTCTTCCAGATGTTTCAACCATTCGCTACGCTTACCACGGTTGTTATCGTTGCGCGTATCCGGTAAAAGATCTATGACTTTTTTCAAATCACCGTGAATGAATACTTCAGTCTTTACGTTTTTGCTATGCTCGCTTGGATCAATATCCACATGTAGTATTTTAGCGTTTGGTGCAAAGTCTGCCAAGCGTCCCGTAATGCGGTCGTCAAAGCGGATACCCCAGGCGATGATGACGTCTGCTTCTTGCACGGCTTGATTCGAATACTTCATACCGTGCATTCCTAACCATTGATAATACAAGGGATCATCATGCTCCATGGCACCTATACCCAAGATGGTAGAAATAACTGGAATGTTTTCGCGGTGTACAAAGCCACGTAATTCTTCCCAGGCTCTGGACAATAAAATGCCATGGCCAGCCAGGATCAACGGACGTTCGGCAGAAGCGATCAACTGTGCGGCAGCTGCAATGTCTCTGTCACCGAATGTGCCGACAGGTGTAGCATGTGGCTTTACAAAGTCTTTTTCCCAGTCTTCGTACAGATCAACAAACTCGCCTTGCACAGAACGAGGCACATCAATCAACACAGGACCCGGACGACCGGTGATAGCCACTCTATAAGCTTCCTGAAAGATACCTGCGGCTTCTTCCAAGTTTCTAACCAAAAACGTTTTCTTAGTAATAGGGATACAAATACCGGTGATGTCTGTTTCCTGAAACGCGTCCGAACCAATCAGATGCAAACCTACCTGACCAGTGATTGCAATCATCGGAACAGAATCTGCATAAGCGTCAGCGATACCTGTTACCAGATTGGTAGCACCCGGACCAGACGTTGCCAGGCAGAATCCCGGACGTCCCGTTACACGTGCATAACCATTTGCCATGAAAGCAGCGCCTTGCTCATGTCTCACCAATACATTATTCAACTTACTAAATGCTAACGCATCATAAATCGGTAAGATCGCACCGCCCGGATAGGCAAACAAATCTCTTGCATCCAGCAATTCGATGAGCTTGACAATGTATTCGGCACCTCTGAGTTTTATCTTTGGTTTCATGATGGTAGTGGTTAGTCGTTGGCTGCTGGTTGTTAGTATTTATGAATAAACACTACGCAACTTCACAATGCCTAATTGGTTTAATCGTTGTTGGAGTCTTGACAGGATTAAAACTCGTCTGTCACACAGCCTTCAGAGGCAGTAGATACAGAACGAAGGTATTTGTAAAGCAATCCGCTTTTTACCTTATACGGAGGTTTTACCCATGCTTTTCTTCTCTTTTCAATTTCTTCGGCAGACACTATCATGTCTATGGTGTTGTTGACAGAATCAATCACAATACGATCACCGTTTTTTGCCAAGGCAATGTTACCACCTTCTTGAGCTTCAGGTGTGATGTGCCCTACCACGAATCCGTGTGTACCACCGGAGAAGCGACCATCCGTAATCAACGCTACTTTATCGCCCAAACCGGCGCCCATGATCAACGATGTTGCCTTCAACATTTCAGGCATACCCGGCGCACCTTTAGGTCCTACATAACGGATCACTACTACTTGTCCTGCTTTGATCTCACCTCTTTCTACTGCTTCGTTCAACTCTCCTTCAGAATCAAATACGATCGCAGTACCGTCAAATTTCTCTCCTTCTTTACCCGTGATCTTCGCTACAGAACCTTCCGTTGCTAAGTTACCCCACAACACTTGTAAGTGACCTGTTGCTTTAATTGGATTACTTAATGGAGCAATGATATCATTAGCAGGCATGTCTTGCACAGATGCTAAATTTTCTTTTACTGTCTTACCGGTTACTGTCACGCAGTCCCCATGCAACATTCCTTCTTTCAACATCCATTTCATGATTGAAGGTAAGCCACCAATTCTTGACAACTCTTCCATCATGTATTTACCACTTGGCTTCATGTCAGCCAACATGGGTGTCTTATCAGACAAGTCTTGGAAATCTTTCAATGTAAATTTAACTCCTGCTGCTTTAGCAATGGCTAAGAAGTGTAGAATCAAATTGGTAGAACCACCTAG
>DATHPB010000171.1:0-2623 GCA_035484295.1 Cytophagaceae bacterium | reverse complement strand
CATCGGTATAGTGGCCGATCCTGCCGTCCATCCGTTTGAAGACTTTAACAAGTATGAGAAAGCCATAGAATGGTTGAAGACCAATGAACCGTTGTGTTACCAGAAGTTAAGTAATCCGGACGATGTACTGGATTTTAAAATTCTGAAACACTACGCTCATCATACGGAAAGGCTATATTCTGCCGATCGTTGGGCTGTTACCGGGGAAGCTGGTGCATTCCTTGATCCATTGTATTCTCCCGGAACGGATTTCATCTCGATGAACAACAGTTGGCTTACCGATCTGATCCTTCGTGATATGGAGGGTGAAGACATCGCTTTCCGAGCAGAGATCTATGAAAAAACACACATGACTATTGTCGATAACTGGATTCCCGTGTACCAGAACAAATACCTGCTCATGGGTTGTACACAAATCATGGTGGTGAAAATCTTCTGGGATTGGGCCACTTATTGGTCCGTACCCTGTCTGCTGTTTACGAATAAAGCCTTAACAGATCTTAAACTGCTGAAGGAATTATTCTCTTCTTCTGAAAGCCTGGGCCGTAAGTTTGGCTTACTTAACAAACGCATGCAGGACATGTTTCTGGATTGGAGAGAGCATGACAAAACCATTTTCAAAAACCGTTACATCGATCCTTTCGACCTTAGTTATTTGCGCCAGTTCCAAAGCGGATTGGATATTCAACATGATGCCAAATTGTTGGTACAAAAAATTGCAGAGAACATGACAACCCTGGAAAAGGTAGCTTCAGAAGTCTTCCGTCTGGTAAGTGCACATGTTAACGGAACACCAAGAAATATTCCGGTAAATCCATACGAAATGTCATTGAAAAATCCTCTGGGGATGAGTAACCTTCACGATACCATAGACCCAGCACTGGTAAAGGATGTAGAAGTGATGTGGTTTTACGATAAAGAACCGGCAAGCGTATAAAAAAGAGTCGTTCAGAATTGAACGACTCTTTTTTTATCATAACGCAGCATTTTAATTCAATACGATTTCATCTACAAACAACCAGGCTTTACTACCTTCTCCAGGGTCACCTGAAGGAATGGTACTACAGAAGATTTTTATTTTCAAATACCGTGTAGTGACACGCAAGGGTACTGTCGTATGCACAATCTCTTCCGGAGAAATCGAAAGGTCTTTCTCTAACATCGTGTTATAAATCCTTCCGTCACCCGATTGAGCTACTTCAATTTTATTCGCTTGGTGCACCCAACTGCGTACATCATTTAGACTGTTAAAGCTTAAGGTAGAAAGTTGCGTGTTGTTTCCAAGATCGATGATGACTTCCAAATTTTGTCCTTCATATCCTACCCATTGTCCGTCACTGTACGAAGAAGACCCAAGGACGCCATTGATCAATGCTGTAGGTCCATCTTTTGCAGCATACTTTGTACTGGGATGTGTTTGAAAAGTCAAATCAGATCCTATTCCCTTATGCACCACAAATTTCTTTTCTGCAACATCGCTCACCAGCGTATTCCCATTGTATACTGCCGCCTTTACATCAGCGGTCTCTCCTATCTTAACAGGTTTCGTATAAAGCGTTGAATAAAGAGAAGGTTCAGAACCGTCTAATGTATACCTGATATGATACTGTGGATGAACCGTTGTCAGTATCAATTGCAAGCTGTCTTGTCCCAATGACGTATGCGAATCGATGGAAACATTGTAAAACTTACCATTTCTAATGGTCTTCAATCCCTCCAGCAAAGGGGCATAATGAGTCAATGAATCATTCTTCACCACACTCCATGTCGTAAACATATGTCCCATCATGTTGGAATTTTCCAACTGGTATGAGTATTTGATCAATGCGTTGACCGCATCAATCTTTTTATAACTGCAAGGCAGCACTTTAAATCCTTTTTCCAAAAACATCGGAATAGAAGGATATGTCTCCCGCACTTCATAATGCCAATCACACAGGACAATGTCTTTGGGAATAATGTCTACCGCAGCAGCCGTGCCATTCAGCGAAGATTCCCATTCTCCGAATTTATATTTCGTACCATCGATCAGGCGATCGGCCCACATGAACAGTTGTTTGTTTTTCTTTTTTACAAAATAATCATGAAAGTCGTTGACTACTTTAGCATATACCGTTGCAGGATCTTTGTCTCTGGTAGACAACGCATATTCTGAATTCAGAAGAAACACCTCATCCATTCCAATGTGCAATCCATCGGAATGAAAAGCTTCCAGTATTTCATCGATCAAAGGAAAAATAATTTCATTGACCCTAGGATTGTAAGGATCCCATTCTCTGCAATAAAGGCCTTCATTGTTTGGAAACGCATTAGGTGTAAGATCCAGTTCGGGATATGCTTTCAGTAAAGCAAACGTATACTGCGCCCAGGACTGATGACCCAGCGATTGAAACTGAGGTACCACACGAATGCCGTATTGCTTGCATAGCGCCGCAAAATCATCCGCTCCTTTCTTGGTAATGACATCGCCACTGGCCCTGAGTTCCGGATGAGAAACGAACTCAAAATTATAATCTACTTCTAAAAAAATGAGGTTAACTCCTTCACCAGCCAGCACCGGTATACGCTCTCCTAGTTCGATCAATGAGCTGTCTGAGTTGTAACCCAATAAATGCAAAGCGAT
>DATHPB010000170.1:0-2586 GCA_035484295.1 Cytophagaceae bacterium | reverse complement strand
GCTGCAGAAGAACAGCCATTGGATTGGAAAAGAAAAGTATTGGGTTGGTTAGCTCTTCTGATTTTCGTAATGTGTTTTACACCGGAGGTTTTTAAAATTCAATTGATTACTCCTTGATGAATCGGGCTAAATAAGCCTTGTTTTTCTCATCGGTACATTTGATCAGGTACATGCCTGCACTTAAGTCGGCAATGTCAATGGTGTTATTGTCTGCCTTGATGATTCCACTTAATAAAACTTGCCCATATAAAGAATAAACACTATAGGTCAATGTTTGAATTTCAGTTTGAGTAACGATGCGTACACTGCTGGATGCGGGATTAGGATAAAGTAACAATCCGTTTTTAGAAGGAGTATTATCACCTTGTAAAATACCGGTTGATATATGATTGCTTACTTTATAAAATACCGGACGTATCATCATGGATCCAGGCTGTATTGGTGCTGTAATGGTACTGTCATTCATTGCACTCCATGAAGTACCGTCGTAGCTGAAATACATATTAGCAGTGGCATCACAGTTCCTGTCATAGCCTACATAAAGATAGTCGGCAATGTATTGCGTATAACCAACGTTGAAAACTTGACCTGCATTTAAAACCAATGGTCTGGATAATTGATACCTGTAAAATCCATTGAGATAAGGTTGGTAGTGAATCGCAATGACGTTTTGTAGAAGGGTATCAAAATTGCTGTCCCAAACATTTAAATAGATTTGAGAGCCTTCTAGGTCTGAATCGCTTTTACCTCTTGCAAAACAAATGTCGATATGAGTAAGCGTATCCTTGATAGCGGAAGTATAACGGACAGCCAGTCTTGTTCCTGCCAGGTTGGATCCAAAAGCTCTTTCTGCTTCTGAATCATCGTAAGCATAATAGTCGTAGAGGTACGTTCTGTTGGTGATTTTATTATTGAACATGTTGTCGAGTACATACAACGTATCTCCTTTGGCATAATCACTGAGGATCGCATCTTGTATATAACACTCCTGATCGACATACATGGGAACAGGTGTTGCCGGGAAATTGAACGTACCAGAAAGTGGGATAGAGATCAGCGAGTCTTTAAATGTGGGACCATTGTGAATATAACCTGTCGTTTCCGCATGCACAAAATTGTGGAGGTTATCGATCAGACGTACCGCAGGAATCATGGTATTGAAAAACTTTTTTGGGTATTGTTGGGTTACTTTAAAGCTTACCGTATCGTTGATGTATGCACTTGTATTAGAAAAGAAATGATTGAAGGGCATTGCGGTATATTTTTTCAGGAAAGATTCATTTCCGCTACCGATGGAAATATCGTTGACTCTGGAGGTAGACAAAGTTCTGCCTTTGTCTATATAGATAAAGTTAAGGTTCCATACATCATACATTCCAGACTGTCTTCCATAACTTCTGAATCGGTATTGAAAAGCGCGATGCAAATATTTGGGATCGGTGATAGGGGTTGTGGCCGAATAAAAAGAATCTATGCTTCCTGAATTGGCACCCGTTAAGTTGTATACCTGATTCCAGTTATTGGTGTTGTCTAAAAATTCCAGGTAAAGGTGATCGGTGGGGTCAGGTTCTTCTCCATATCCTCCGTGCTGATAGAAAAAACTCATGTAGATGGAATCCGAAGGAAGATAAGCAGAAAAATCAAACGGCTGTGAACGCAAGGAATCGGTATATCCTGTAGCTAATGCGGTAGCGCTATAAGGGATGCCATTGGCATTTAATCCGTCGAAAGAAGCATTATATCTGCTCAACGGGTTCATCCCGCTTCCAGGGGTAACGACAACTCCTCCATTGTTATTAAAGAAAGTAAGTGTGTCGGGAAGTCGGTCCGGTCTGATGACATTGCATCTGGAGATGCGCATGTATTCTAGGGTTGTACTAGATTTTGAGGGAATGGTAAGTGCTGAATCATCGTACAGTTGAAACGAATACTTGGAAAGTTTTTTGATGTATTTGGTAACATCGATCAAATCAGGATCCGCAGGCGTAGCAACATTATTGGGTGGTTGTGAGAAAGTAAGGTATACGCAATCGTTGTTTTTCAATCCGTGGATGTTGAAGGTATTGACAATGATAGTGACTCCATTTGATGCCGAAATACTATCGATTTGTAAATAGATGTCGTTGAAATCGTATATGAATGGCAGCTGCAACGTATCCTGGAAGGGTGCAGTAGTTTGTATTCTTGCGTTGGATGAGGCATTGCCATGGCTGGAGCCAAGAGGATATAAGCCTATTTGAGCCCATGCAGGACCGAAAAGGAAGAGGTTTATAAAAAAAAGTAGAAAAGGAAGTTTTCTCATTGTGATTATTCTTCACCGGCTACCCAGACATCGACCATTTCACCGACATGTATAGTAGCACCATTCTTAAACGCCGGTTTTTGTGAAATTATTGTTCCGGATTCTTCCGTTGCGTCAGGGACATATTTTACGGTACCTTTTGCCAGGTTTAACCCTGAAAGATAAACAAGAGCATCTTCCAATGGCATACCTACAAGGTTAGGTAGTTCTACCTCTTCATTACCTGTTCCATTACCAACGATCAATGTGACCTTAGTACCTTTGGGAACCAATGTACCGGGAAG
>DATHPB010000169.1:0-8412 GCA_035484295.1 Cytophagaceae bacterium | reverse complement strand
TTCTTGTATGAGTTTGTTGGCAGATTGTAACCGGCTTTTATCCGTTCCATTTTTCTTGTGTGCAGCGGTAACTTTGTTGATTTTATCAACGGTGATGGTCTTTACTTTAGGAATTTCTTCATCGGTCAATGCAAGCTCTGCTTTTAGTTTTGCAACTACTTCATCTGCTTTTTGATCAGCAGTCATCGGTGATTTGGTTTGTGCGTAAGAATAAGTTATTCCAACTGTGAACAAGAGAAGGAGCAATTTTTTCATAGTGATGATTGTTGGTTTCAGGTGCGGCAGAAGGTAATAAAGTTTTCTGTTTCCTCCTAATAATGCAACCACAGAACTATTGCATTTAAGAATTAATGGTTATCTTAGCTGTACCAAAAAAGTTCAACTGGTTGATTTGAATAATAAAAAATAGAAACCAACGCTATGAAAACTCTATATCTTTTCGTCTTCGTCCTATTTTTGTCTTTCGCAGGGAAAGCACAAAACATGTCTATTTTATTTAACGGATTTTACCCTTTGCCTGATGGAGGTTCGTTTGCCATTCCATCCGCGATTCCTTACGGCACTTCACAAACCGTTTCGTTTTCTGTCAAAAATGCGAGTTCAGCAACAGCAGATCTCATACTTACAAAAGATATAAACAATCACTACGCTACTTTAGGTGGTAATGCTGCTGCTTACGTAACCTTGGACGAGTCTACCACTTCAGGAGATATAACTGCCGGGTCAAGTACGCAGTTCAATGTCACTCTTTCCGGTTCCACACCTCCTGGTAATTATACATTGACACTTTCCATGGTGAACAACGATTCAAGCCATGATCCTTATACCGGTACTATTACATTTACAATTTCACCTCCTACAGGGATTGTTTCTGCTAGAGATTTAGGGATTACTTTGTCTCCGGTTCCTTCAACGGACGGTCGAATTACAATCAACGGAAATATTGTTGTAAACAAGATCGTAGTCTATGGATCTAACGGCGTGTCTGAACCGTTTGAATCAACCATGTCATTTCATACCAGACAAAAAGGGGTGTTGATGGTTCAAATGTATACAGACAAAGGGGTGGTAGAAGAAAAAATATTAGTACAGTAATCTTTCCCTGTTGTACAAAAAGAGCTTATACATTTCGTATAAGCTCTTTTTGTTTTACTGAACTCAAACAATCGCAGGTTTGTTTGCCAATGAAAGTATAGTATACTATGGACAAGGCTTATTTTGTAAATCCAAACGACAAAGAAAACACGAGACTTCATCAACTCATCAAAACATGGGTGAAGGATAGATTGTCATTGGAAGAACCGTTGGAAATAATGGTTTCCGAAATGAAATGTGCAGACCCTGGATGTCCCGATATCGATACCTACATTACAGTCATCAGAGATGCACATGAAAAAAAATACAGGATAGCCAAACCTCTGGTTTATGTGCGCAAGTGGGATATAGAAGGGATGAAAGAAGTTAAATGACGGTTAGCAATCCGTGTTGTAACCTTACCAATAGTTCGCAACTGATCACTGACATAAAATTAGTTGTGATCAAGTGATATAAACAAATTACTACCATGGCTGTTTCATTCGATAGTTTAATCAAGGGTTCACAACTGGTATTGGTCGACTTTTATGCGACCTGGTGCGGACCTTGTAAAACGATGGCTCCTATACTGGAGCAAGTAGCTTCTTCCGTAAAAGACAGAGCGAAGATCATCAAGATCGATGTGGATAGAAATCCTGTGGTAGCCAGTACCTACCGTGTGCAAGGTGTTCCTACGCTGGTGTTGTTCAAAGAAGGAAAGGTATTGTGGCGTCAATCGGGTGTGATACCTGCTCCTGATTTGGAGAAGGTCATTCAACAATTCAGCTAGAAGGGAATAATTATTTTTATGGAACAATTTCTTCCCATGCTGTAAATACCCGATTTCCCGTTGGGTGTTTGGGTATAATATTCAAAGTATTTCAACCGGCTTAAGTTAGATTGATAGGCAACATTGAATAAGTTGTTGACTTGAAACAGAAGTTGTAGACGATGCTGCTGGCTATATTGTACCTCCGCACCGAAAGCAATGTGAAATAATAAGTACGAGTTTGTCGGTGTTTCGGTGTTGTACAAAGCCAGGAAGCGGTGTTGTGCGGCACTATAATCGACTTCAACCTTTGCATTGACTTCGGTTAGTCGTCTGTTTTTTATTTTTATTTCCTGACTGATACTGCCTGTCCATTTAGCAGGAGGGATGAAAGGAAGGTACTCACCTTGTGTTCCCTTATTTTTGTATTCATCTTTTCTATTGAATCCGTAGACCAATGAAAAAACCGAGCTGAAATGAAATCCGTTCAAGAGGTTCGGATGAACATCAAGGGATCCTTCCATTCCGTACAATTGTGCAGAGGCTTGTTGGTATTGATACGTTTTGTTCCCTTGAATAACGACTAATGGATCATTGGCATGGTCTACTACTTGATTCAGGTAAATGTAATGTTGCAGGTTATTGTTGAATAGACTCAAGCTCAGCGATGCTTCTTTGAAATTGCCCAATACCCCTATGTCTTCCTGAAGACTAAATTCAGGTACAAAATTTCTATTTCCAATATAGATAATGTGTGCTCCAGGATCTAAGCCGTTGGAGGCAATTTCAGCGATATTGGGCGCACGATAACCTCGTGCTATATTTACCTTGATGCTCAGGTGTTCGTTGACTTGATAAGTGGAACCCAGACTTAAAGAAATGCCTTTGAATGTTTGATGGAAAGATGGGAAGCGTAGGTCCGCACTTGTGGTATCTGGCGTATTTACGTGCTGATCAAAACCGGTGGTTGCATGTTGCAAAACATAAAAATCATTGCTGTTAATGGTACGCACATCATAACGTATACCGCCACTTACAGTAAGTCTGTTTCTTTTCCACTTGGCAACGACATAAACTCCCATGTCCAACAAATCATAATCAGGTATAGGAAAAGCGGTACCTGCTTTGTTTTTGTTTTTTTGATACATGCCATTAATCCCGACAGAAAGTTCTGTATTCAGAAAAGCAGGTATGTTGTAACGTAATCCGTAATTCAACGTGTTAAGTCTTACGTAAAGCCCCGGTTGATCGGGTTGAGTGGGGTGGTTGTATTCCCTCCGGATGCTTTGCTGAAAACCGAACAAAGCATCGACATCCCCTTCCTTTAGAGAATAATGATGGTTGCTGTATGCTCTGTAATGTTGAATGTGTTGATGCAAGGGACTTAAACAGTAGGTATTCAATTCTTGGTCGGATACAACAGGTCTGTTTTTAACATCGTCTGATGTTCCTTCTGCTACTTGTTTGGAGAAACGTCTGCTCAAAGAATCTCTGCTTCCGTCTGGAATACCCTGCAAATTGTCATAGAGTGTAAAATTAAGGTGCGAATATCCTTTGCTGTTGTTGTATCCGACCAGGTATGAAAGATTTTTTTCTTCGAATCCGGTATTGTAGACTCTTCCGTCTATGTCGTTTTTATAATTCTTGGCAATTCTGTACGATCCGCGCAATGTCCACATCCAATGCTCTCCGCAATGTCCGATCCTCAATCCGGTTCCGATCAATCCGTTGTTGCTTTGGTATTCGGTTAAATATTTTCCTTCCAGGAGTGTCTCTTTTTTCTTTGGAAGAGAGGGAAACATGCTCACTACTCCGGCTAAAGCATCTGATCCGTACATCAAGCTGGACGGGCCTTTGATGATTTCTGCTTTATCGATGTGGTAGGCGTCTACTTCTATACCGTGCTCGTCTCCCCATTGCTGGCCTTCTTGCCGCATACCGTCGTACAAAGTCAATACACGATTATAGCCTAAACCTCTGATGAAGGGTTTGGAAATATTGGGGCCTGTTTTAACGGCATTTAATCCGGGTGTGTTTTTTACCAGAACATCAATGATATTACTCTCACTTGTCTTTTCAATCGTTTTGGTGGAAATGCTGCTTATGGCAATAGGGTTTTCCTTGATCAATGTGGCTTTGGAAACTCCTGTGACTACTACTTCTTCCAATTGACGAGCAGCTGGTCTTAGCAAAAACGTTGATTCGTTTTTTAATTCAGAAATCAAGAGGGTATCCGTTTGATAACCTAAACAGGATATAACCAATGGAGAGGCTGAAAATTGAGAAGACAATGTCAGGCTAAACTTGCCCTCTACATTGCTCTCTGTTCCTTGGTTTGTTCCTTGTATAAAAACAGAGCAATAGGGAATAGGTAACCGGTTGTCTGCGTCTTTGACAATACCTGACACCGTGAATGTTTGTGCCAGAAGTGATGGTACAGCAAAGACAAGCAACAGATTTATCTCTAAACAACGTTTCGCTTTCATTTTGTTGTAATTCTAATATTTATTTAAAGTAAATAAAAATAAATTTTATAAAAACATTAAAAATATATTTAGATTTGTCTAAATATATAATCCAAAATTATGACTAAAACCTTGTTCTTTTAACTATTTTAGTGCTCTAACGTAAATAGTCACATGGAAAAAAATAATCCCAAGGTATTGAATGGTTGGTGCATGTACGATTGGGCGAACTCTGTTTTTTCGCTTACTATCACTACAGCGGTGTTTCCTGAATATTTTCTTTCTGCCACCACAGCAGCCGATGGTAATTCCATAGTCGATTTCTGGGGATATCCCATTACCAATTCTGTCTTGTATTCTTACGGCGTATCGTTTTCATTTTTAATTGCCGCTATACTAAGTCCCATTTCTACTTCCATTGCGGATGTAGCGGGAAGGAAAAAATTCTTCATGTCGTTGTTTGCCTACATGGGAAGCGCGGCCTGTGCATTGTTGTATTTCTTTCATAGTCCCGCCGATGGTGGAGTGGCGAATGTCGATTGGGTCATTCCTACTTTTGTATTGGCAAGCTTAGGTTATAGTGGAAGTATTGTATACTACAATTCATTTCTACCGGATATTGCCACCGAAGATAGGTTTGATGGCTTGAGTGCCAAAGGATTTTCACTAGGATATATTGGAAGTGTTTTATTGTTGATCATTAACATTGCCATGATACTGGGTGCAGATACACTCGGTATTACTTCAGGAGAAGCGGCACGAATCTCTTTTTTAACCGTTGGCTTGTGGTGGTTTGTCTTTGCCACGTATTCGTTCAGTCAATTACCTTCTGACCAACCGGTCGTACTTAAAGGCTGGAAGTGGCTTTCAAAAGGTTTTCAGGAATTGAAAGATATCGGCCAAAAAATAGGAACGCGTAAATTGTTAAAGCGTTTTCTGATTTCATTCTTTTTTTACAACATGGGAGTGCAAACTGTCATGTACCTCGCTCCTTTGTTTGCCAAAGAAGTCATTCATATAGAGTCCGCAGAATTGATTGCCACTATTTTGATCATACAATTGGTGGCTATATTGGGAGCATATTGTTTTAACCTGGTATCGTCGAGATTAGGAAATACCAGGGCATTGGCATACGGTATTGTTATTTGGTTACTGATTTGCGCGTCTGGTTATTTTGTACAGAAAGGCATCAGCTTCTTCTGTCTGGCAGGAACCATAGGTTTTGTGATGGGAGGTATACAATCGTTGTCACGAGCTACTTATTCTAAACTTTTACCGGAAGGTGTTGAGAATACCGCTTCGTTTTTTAGTTTTTATGATGTGACGGAAAAGATTTCGATTGTATTGGGTACGTTTCTCTTTGGTTTCATCCGCCACATTACTGGTGACATGCGGAACACCCTGTTGATGTTAGGTTTGTTGTTTATAACAGGTTTGATCATCATACTGACCATTCCTTCGAAGAAGGTGTATGTCGACAGTCAATAAAATAAAAGCTACTGTATACTCGGAGTAAACAACATTAGGCCTTAATAATAAGAGTGGAAGGTGTATCCGACAACCAGGTGTTTTCCATATCCAATGCCTTCTGCCAACCATCAATGCTGATGAGCATCAATTGTTGTTCGGCAAATAATTGTTTGTTTAACTTTTGTTCATCGAATATTTCAATAGTATGGTGAGTGATGCGCTCGATGGATTTGATATTTTCTTTGATCTCAGGATTTTTTTTGATGGTTCCGGTAACATCAACAATCGCCACTTTGACTTCGCTGTTGTGTACCAGCTTTTGTGCATAGACCAGTAAGAAGCTGTCACTGATGGAAAAGATCGGAATGAATACGTGTTGCACTTGATCAAGGTCTTTGTCGATGAAGAATCCCACAGGTACTTTACTTGTCTTAATGATGAGTTTTACACGTTCGCCAAAAATGGTGTTTTCAAATAATTTTTCTTTACCGGTTAATGTATCCAATAACCTTTCCGGATTGATAATTTTGCTGGTGAAGCCTAATATTTTTCCTAAAAGGGTACCGTCAAAAATAGATCGTCCGATTCCAATAATGACCAAATCGTAATTCCCTTCGTTTGCGGTATGCACGATTTCCTTGTCTATGTCCTGTGTTGCTTTGAATACAGTGAAAAGAGGAATGTTTAATTTCTTTGCTTCTTGTTCAATGGGTTTGAATACCCCTTGTTCGTATTCCGGTGTGTTGATTTGATTCAATTCTGTACTGTGAGACAAGTGCAGAGCCGTAACGGAAGAATGTTGGATTGTTTTTCTTACAAAGCAATTGGCCAGCTTGATCATGTTCTGGCTGCGTTGAGGATTACCAAATGAAACGAGCATCTTGTATTTTCTACCGGCACGATCTTCAAGGTTGGTCATCGGATATTTTTTCTCCGGTAAGAACTTGTTGATGAGATCTAATGCAGGGCCTGTCATGAGTGTTGTAGCAAGCGCCATGATCACCATCATCGCAAAAATTTGAGGTGACAATACACCCAAGTCATAACCGATGTTCAGCACGACCAGCTCCATCAGTCCGCGAGTATTCATGAGTGCACCAATCGTGAGACTGTCCCTCCAGGTTTGTCCTACATAGCGTGCTGATAACGCACTTCCCAGAAACTTTCCTAATACAGCTACCAGTATAATCAATCCGCAGACTTTCCAAAGGTATGGTTCATTCAACAATCCGATTTGCGTGCGTAATCCAGTGAACACAAAAAACAAAGGCAATAGCAAGACGAGTGAAACGTCTTCTATTTTCTCAATGAAGATGTTTCTGAAGTTGATGTTGCTTGGCATGATCACTCCTGCAAGGAAAGCGCCAAACAAAGCGTGAATACCAATTACCTCTGATGTGAAAGAAGACAATAAAAGAGTAACGAAGAAAAGAGCGACGATGGGTTTGCTCAAGCTTTCTTTGTAAGAATATTTATCTCCCAGTTTTCTAAGAAAAGGTTGCACTACTTTCATCATCAACACCACATAAGCAACAGCCATGATAATGGTATAGATGGCGCTTACAAAAGTGCCTGCCTTTACAATGGCAATGACAAAGGCCAGTAAACACCATGCCGTGATGTCATCGGCGGCTGCACAAGTAATGACGATGGTACCTAACCGTGTTTTGGACAAGCCTCTTTCCTGTACAATCCTTGCCAACACGGGAAAAGCGGTAATGCTCATTGCAATGCCTGTAAATAAGGCGAAGGAAAGAAAGTTAATACCCTCCGGCGAAAAGTTAAGGTAGATGTAGTAAGCCAGACCTATACCCAATGTAAAAGGAAAGACGATGCTGGCGTGGCTTATGACCAAGGCATCGTTGGCTTTGTTTTTTAGAATACGAAGATCCAATTCCATACCGATGATGAACATGAACAGTATCAATCCGATCTGGCTTAAAAATTGAAGATTACCTAAAGACTGTGCAGGAAATAGAAATGTGGAAAATTCAGGCACATAAGCCCCGACAAAAGAAGGGCCGAGGAAAATACCTGCGGCGATTTCTCCTATGACCGTAGGTTGCCTGATTTTTTTACAAATAAAACCAAATATGCGTGCCACTATAATGATGGTGATGATCTGCAAAAGCAGAATAGCCAGGGGATGAGTCAGGTTATGATGGTAGGTTGTAATGAACTGTTCCCAGGATGAAGCCGTGTGAGTAATGGCAGGTACTGCTTTTTGAATTTCCAGCAATTGGCCTAAATCAATGATGTACAAAATGAGCAGTAAAAAACCTCCTATGGTTAGGATGTAAAAGAAAAGATTTTTGTACGCTTTCATGAGGTTGGAATGCATCTTATTAAGATGCGGAAAAGTTTCAATACACGGGATCTCGTAAATGTACGAATGAAGTTTTTCATTTCATACAGGCAAACAGTGAATGGGGAGAAATAATGAGTCATGTTAAGCCAATGTTAAATCGGGTTTATAAACAAAGAGGGCCGGAGTACGATTTCATGATCCTACTTCGGCCCTCTTTGAGTATCCTTTAAAAGATTACCAGTCTTCTTTCGCCGGAGCATTGCCCTGGGGAGAAATACTGGCTTTTAAATCATTGATGATGTCTGTCATTTTATTGGCTGTATCTT
>DATHPB010000168.1:0-7625 GCA_035484295.1 Cytophagaceae bacterium | reverse complement strand
ACGAGACTCGAACTCGTGACCCCTTCCTTACCATGGAAGTGCTCTACCAACTGAGCTACGGCGGCTTATACTCAAAAGCAGGACTCAGTACCTCTAAATAATTCTTGATGAGAAGAATTTAGAAGAAACTGACTCCTGATTTTTAGAGCGAAAGACGAGGTTCGAACCCGCGACCTGTAGCTTGGAAGGCTACCGCTCTACCAGCTGAGCTACTTTCGCATTCGGTATTATTTTCTTTAGGAAAATAAGTGGGGACGATAGGATTCGAACCTATGAAGGCATTACACCAGCAGATTTACAGTCTGCCCCAGTTGGCCGCTTTGGTACATCCCCGCAAATTTATTAAAGAACAATCTCCTGTAAAACTACCTGTATGGTTGGTTTAAGGAGTGGCAAAATTAAGGGGTTTTTACATTAATTCAAATTTGTGAGCAAAAATAATGTGGTTTATTTAAAAAATAAATAGGTGTTATCTCGTACGACAACACCTATCCTATACTTTGTCAGATGAGCTTTCATTCCTTTGAGTTAACTAAAAGATGTTCTCTTCTAAAAATCAGCACTTTTAGGAAAACGAGGGAAAGGAATCACATCTCTAATATTACCCATGCCTGTTACAAATAGCATTAGACGCTCAAATCCTAGTCCAAAACCACTGTGAGGCGCTGTTCCAAACTTACGCGTTTCAAGGTACCACCAGATTTCTTCTTCCGGAATTCCCATTTCCTTCACTCTTCTTAATAATTTATCGTAACTCTCCTCTCTTTGAGAGCCTCCAATAATTTCTCCAATTCCAGGAAATAAAACATCCATGGCCCTTACTGTTTTACCGTCTTCATTCTGCTTCATGTAAAACGCTTTGATATTTTTGGGATAATCGGTAAGTATGACCGGTTTTTCAAAATGTTTTTCTACCAAATAGCGCTCATGTTCCGATTGTAAATCTGTACCCCATTCTACTTTATACTCAAATTTCTGTTTAGCTGCTTTCAAAATTTCCACTGCTTCCGTATATGGAAGACGTTGAAATGCATTGTCAACAACGAAATTCAAACGATTCAATAATTCCTTATCGTATTGATTGCACAAAAAGTCGAGATCATCTGCACAATTTCTCAAGGCGTAACGAATCAAATATTTCAGGAAGTCTTCTGCAAGGTCCATGTTCTCTTGCAATTCATTGAAGGCGACTTCAGGTTCAATCATCCAGAATTCTGCCAGATGGCGAGTGGTGTTAGAATTTTCAGCACGGAATGTCGGACCAAATGTATAGACCTCTCCCAAAGCCATTGCTCCCAATTCTCCTTCCAATTGTCCTGAAACAGTAAGATTAGTCGCTTTCCCAAAGAAATCCTGTTCATGATCCACATGACCGTCTTTCTTTGGCACAGCATTCAAATCCAATGTCGTTACTTTAAACATGGCACCAGCTCCTTCCGCATCAGATCCTGTAATGATTGGTGTATGGAGGTAGACAAAACCTCTGTCATTGAAAAATTGATGTATCGCAAAAGCCATGGCATGACGAAGACGAAAGACCGCTCCAAAAGTATTGGTACGTGGACGCAAATGAGCTATTTCTCTTAAGAATTCCAGTGAATGCCCTTTCTTTTGCAAAGGATAGGTTTCCGGGTCTGCTTCACCTAAAACCTCCAGCGAAGAAAGTTGAACTTCAACCGGTTGACCTTGAGCCGGCGAGGCGACCAACTTACCTCTTACGGCAAGACATGCACCCGTGGTAACATTTTTCAATTGATCTTCAGAGAAAGCCTGTAAATCTGCAACAATTTGTATATTATGAATGATTGAGCCATCGTTTAAGGCAATAAATGCTACGTGCTTATTTCCTCTTTTGGTTCTTACCCATCCTTTCAATAAGACTTCTGAACCAACGGCAACGGCACCGCTTAAAACATCTTTAACTTTGTTTCTTTGTAACTTTTCCATATTAACGGATATTAAATCCTTGCAAAAAAAGGATATTTTAATGGTATGACAAAAATTAATTGAACAGAATCAGCTAATTTTAAGCATTAACACAGCAACGGTAACAAGTCAACGTACTATATCATGCAAAAACTAGGTTTAAACCAGTCTCTCAATCAGAAGTTATCTCCTCAACAAATACAGTTCATAAAGCTTCTTCAGATTCCTACCGCTGAATTGGATTCAAGAATTGAGGAAGAGCTGGAGATTAATCCGGCATTGGAGGAAGGGAAAGAAGAAGAGACTTCCGATGAACCCGCTTCATCGGATGAACAATTTGATGAAGCACCTGCAGCAGAAAAAGACGATGATCTAAACGTGGAGGATTATTTACGAGACGACGACATACAAGGCTACAAGATGCAAGGTGACGGCCCTGGAGATGAGGAGGAAAAAGAATTTACAATCGAGAATCAACAAAGCTTACAAGAAAGCCTTTTGTCACAACTTGGTTTTGTCAAGTTAGATGAAAAACAAACATTGATCGGTAAGCAACTCATAGGAAGTATAGACGAAGACGGCTATATCAGGCGAGATCTTGACCTCATAGCCAATGACATCAGTTTCAGCCAAAACGTAGACGTATCAGAAGAGGAACTGGAAGAAGTTTTATTTAAGATTCAAAATTTTGATCCTGCAGGAATTGCTGCGCGTACGTTACAAGAATGCCTGTTGCTGCAAGTAGAACGCAGAGAACAAGATTCACCAAGTGTTGTATTGGCAGCAAAAATACTTCATGAACAATTCGATGAATTCACAAAGAAGCACTACGACAAAATACAGAAGCGTTACGATGTAAGTGATGAGCTATTCAAAGAAAGCATAGACATCATTACCAAGCTAAATCCCAAACCAGGCGGAACTACCGATTCGGAATTAAAAACCATTTATGTCATTCCGGATTTCATTTTGTTTAATAACAACGGCAAACTGGAACTTTCACTCAATGGAAAAAATGCACCTGAACTCAGGATCAGCAGATCTTACACAGAGATGTTCGATACCTATGACAAGAGTTCTAAGCAGGATAAAAAATTAAAAGAAGCCGTAAGTTTCGTCAAGCAAAAACTGGACGCCGCCAAATGGTTCATAGATGCCATAAGACAAAGGCAGCAAACGTTGTTGCGCGTGATGGATGCCATCATAAAATTCCAATACGACTTCTTTTTAGAAGGAGACGACAGCCGTTTGAAACCGATGATCTTAAAGGACATTGCGGACCGGATAGGAATGGATATTTCAACAATCTCCCGTGTGGCCTCCAGTAAGTCAATACAAACAGAATTTGGAACCTATCCGCTTAAGTATTTTTTTTCCGAAGGTATTTCTACCGATTCCGGTGAAGACGTAAGTAGTAGAGAAGTAAAACAAATTCTGAAAGAAATCATCGAAGCAGAAAACAAAAGAAAGCCTCTTGCCGATGAAAAGTTGGAGGAAGAATTAAACAATCGCGGCTACAATATCGCGCGTCGTACGGTCGCTAAATACCGTGAACAGTTGAATATACCTGTTGCAAGGTTAAGAAAAGAAATCTAAGAGCATGAGCAAACCTGTTTCCTTCGGGAGGAAAAGATTTTATTATACCATTGAGAAGAAATTGGCCTTGCTCATATCCACGATTTTTCATCCGGTGATGCTACCTACGTTGTTCTTTGCTTTTGCAGCGTGTGTAAAACCTGATATCCTTTCCCCTTTTTCAAACAGTGAACTTCAATTGCGGTTTATCCTTTTGATTTTCATAACAACCATGATCATCCCTTTGATCATGCTAAGTATTCATTTCATGTTGAGCAAACGAAAATTAACGATGGAAATGTTATACCTCCAAAACAGCAAAGACAGGATCTATCCATTCTTTCATACCGGTGTTTTCTATGCCGGGATTACTTACCTCTTTTATTCTAACCTGCATTTCAATCCTTTCATTTGTGCCTTCATGGGCATGGCATCCTGCGCCGTTCTACTATCAGCCGGAATCAGTTTCTTTTATAAAATCAGTGCACACACCCTGGCTCTCTCCGCTCTGACAGGCTATTTATTTCTGCTCCATTTCTTTTTACCGGAAACGGATTTGTTGATCAGTGCTTGCGTATTAATCTTCATCACAGGAATCACTGCTTCTTCCCGTTTATTCTTGAATGCACATACGATTGGCCAGATTACGGTTGGTTTCTTAGTCGGATTGTGCTGCACCTTGTCTTGTATTGTTTGGTTTTATTGACCCTTTGCACTATGTATAATTTCCTATTCATTGAAAAGAAAGACAACGTCTCAACTATTGTTCTCAACAGGCCGGAACGTTACAATGCGATGAACACAGTCCTCTGCCAGGAGATCGCAACCGCAGTAGAGAAATTGGCAAAAGAAAAAGAAACGAAGGTCATTCGCATCAAAGGAATGGGCAAAGGATTTTGTGCCGGACTAGACTTGTTCTCTGTCGATCCATCTGAATTTTCACAAGCAGGAAACATTGTTACCGATCTTTTCAACCCGATCGTCCTTGCCATCAAGAACAGCGTCAAACCTGTAATCGCACAAGTAACAGGTACCGCAGCCGGAGCAGGTTGTTCAATGGCTTTAGCCTGCGACACGGTATATGCATCTTCGGATGCCCTATTTAGCCTACCTTTTTTAAAAATCGCATTGCTACCAGATACCGGAGCAAGCTATTTATTAGTGAAACAACTTGGTTATAAAAAAGCATTTGAAATTTTTTCAGGCAACAGGAACCTGACCGCTCCAGAAGCCGAAAATTTAGGACTTATCAATCAAAGTTTTTCAAGTGAAGAACTCGACGAAAAATGTTTTGAGTATTGTAATCAATTGTCCTTGCAAAGCTCAGAGTTATTGGGAAATTTAAAGAAACTCTTGCAGGCTGCCGAAACACAGCCACTTCAGGAAATTTTAAATCTTGAGGCATACTATCAAGATCAGGCTGCCTCAAACCCTGCTTTCTTAGAAGCCATAAAGCAGTTTAAAAAGAAGTAATTAAGCAGCTTGCATATTGTAAAAAAAAATAGCTGTTAACTTTGAAAAGTTAACAGCTATTCACATCCAATCGCTCATTTACCAGTTTTGCAAATGAAGTTTTTTGATGTTTTTGTGTGCCTTCACACACTTTGAGCTTCTGTATACGCACGATGTAGATACCAAAGCGATCAAGAGGGCAGATAGTAGAATAGTTCTCATGTTATAGCTACGGTTATCTTTTTAGTGGATGTTCTATCATTTCCAAATGGTGTTTTTTAGAGAACGCATTTTGAGCGGTTTCAAATTGAGCATCGACTGCTTCTTCACGAGTCACCAGCTCGTCAGTCATTTGATCCAGCTTGGTATGATCCTCTTTTGACCGGTCTCTGTTGGTTACTAATGTAATGATATGATCATACTCATTTTTAAATGAGCCTTCATACAATTTAAACCAATCCAACGCCGCTTTTTTCAAAGCTCCGTCTCCTTCAAAATCAGGCATGGCATTGAGTTTTGCAATAGCTGCATCAAAATCCTTTACCAGTTTGACTTGTTGTTTTTTCAGATCTTCTGTAGTACCTTTTTCAAATGCCTCAAAAAACTCTACTACATCAGGTGTTACCCCATGTTGAAGCTTAATGATCGCGTTGTTGTACTTTGCGGCCTTTTTGTTTTGAGCATTTGCGGTGCTGAAGATCAACACCATGCTTAAAAACAGCCAACTGAGTTTTTTCACCATACATAGTTGATTTTTGTTAAAAAATTAATGCAGGGGAGTATACGATCAGATAAATATAAAGTTTCAGCACCTTTTACCCTTCTTACGAAAACCCTTTTTATTTCCCTATAATCAGAGCAACCGCATAGGCATTGATGCCTTCTTCTTTTCCAACATAACCCAATTTTTCATTGGTGGTTGCTTTTAATGATACATCGTCTACACTAATGTTCATTGCCTTTGCCAAAGCCTCTTGCATCTCTGGAATACGAGGATTGATTTTAGGTCGCTCTGCCGCCAGGCTGGCATCAATATTCGAAATCTCCCAACCGTGCTCGCGCAACATGACGCAAACAGCGGTCAACAGCTGTTTGCTATCTGCTCCGGCCCATGCAGGATCAGTATTCGGAAAATGAAAACCTATATCCCTTAAGTTTGCAGCACCTAACAAAGCGTCGCAAATAGCGTGAATCAGCACATCGCCGTCGGAATGGGCGACAATACCTTTAGTATGCTCAAATTTCACTCCACCGAGCCACAGGTCCAGACCATCAGCCAATTGATGAACATCGTATCCAAATCCTACTTTTATTTTCATTTGACTTCTTTTTGAGAGGAACGATAGATCAATGTACTTGAATTTTCAATTCTCAACACCTGTTTGGCCATTGCCATTACCTGTTCCTTGGTGACACTACGCAAACGTTCCAATTCTCCGTTTGCCAAATCAGGATCTCCTTCAAGCGCGGCAAAGGCAAGATTCATGACTCTATTCAATAATTCACTCTCTGAAAAAAGTAATGTCGATTCCGCCTGATTTTTTACTTTATCCAGTTCTTCGTCTGTGATGCCCTGACTTAATAAATCTTGAATCACCTCGTCTACCCTTCTTTCTCCTTCTTCTACACTGATGCCTTCACTCAATTTTCCGTCAATCACAATCAAACCAGGATCAAACGAAGAGGTCACGTACGAGTGAAGCGTATGGAAAATTTTATCTGTATTTACTAACTGGTCATACAGGCGCGAGGATTTACCTCTTCCTAAAATATCCGATAATAAATCTGTTGCAAAGAAATCCTTTTCCCAACGACCACACATGTGGTAGGCGCGGTAAAAAGCATCCATCGGTACGTCACCGGTTGTTTCATCTCTTCTTGCTTGTTGTTGAGCTGGTTCTTTAGGTAAATTTCTTAACAGCTTTTTACCGGCAGGAATCGGTCCAAACCATTTTTCAGAAAGTTCTTTTGCTTTATCGAGGGTGATATCACCACCCAGCACTAATACTGCATTATTGGGGAGGTAGTGGCTATAAAAAAATTCTTTTACCTGATCCATTACGACCGCCTCTATATGAACAAGTTCTTTGCCTATTGTTGGCCAGGCGTAAGGATGTTTGGTATAAACCATCGGTCTTAATTTAAGCCAAGCATCCCCGTAAGGTTGATTCAGGTAACGTTGTTTGAACTCTTCGATGACTACGTTCTTCTGTACATCCAATACTTTCTGATCAAATGAAAGAGCCAACATACGATCAGACTCTAACCAGAATGCTGTTTCTATGTTAGCCGCAGGAACAAGTGTATAGTAATTGGTAACATCTGGAGAAGTGAACGCATTATTTTCACCTCCTACTCTTTGCAAAGGTTCATCGAAAGAGGGAATATTCGCAGAACCACCAAACATTAGATGTTCGAATAAATGAGCGAATCCTGTTTTCTCCGGATGTTCATCTCTGGAACCTACATCGTATATGATATTTAAAACAACAGTAGGTCGACTATGGTCTTCGTGCACAATGACCCGCAAGCCATTGGATAATTCGAAAGTATTGAAATCAATCATGAGAATAATTTTCAACGGCTAAGGTAATAAATTAAGTGGTCAGAGGACAGCTGTCAGCGATCAGCAGGTATAAAATAATTTTAGGATTCACTTTTAACATTATCCA
>DATHPB010000167.1:0-9844 GCA_035484295.1 Cytophagaceae bacterium | reverse complement strand
AATAAGCAGCCGATTTGCCTGCTCCCAGAAGAACGATTTTATCTTTCGCTGCCATGACCGGACGATGAAATTACTTTTCAATATAGTAAATAAGAGGTATTCTTTTGTCCAATAAATCAAGGATTCATTGTTATATTTAACGTTCAATCCATAACATGAAGAAATCATCCGAAGCCATACAGACAACCTACCTGAGTATGCTGAGCAGTGCGGGCTTAGCCATATTAAAGGCTGTAGTAGGTGTAACGGGGAATTCTTACGCCATGATTGCAGACGCCATTGAATCACTTACCGATATCTTCGCATCGATCATTGTTTTAATCGGTCTCAAGGTGGCTTCCAAACCTGCCGACAAGGGTCACCCCTACGGGCATGGCAAAGCTGAAGCCCTCGCAACTTTTGCTGTAGCAGCCATCATGATTGTATCTGCTACGCTTATTGGTAGTCAAAGCATAGAAAACATTAACACCCCCCATGACTTGCCAAAATCCTTTACCTTGTATGTGCTTGGTGCCATTATTATATTTAAGGAGCTTTCTTTCCAATATGTAAATAGAAAAAGCAAGCAAGCCAACAGCAGCGCATTGAAAGCGGATGCATGGCATCATAGAAGCGACGCTATTACGTCTCTTTCCGCCTTTATTGGAATCTCGATCGCATTGATTTTAGGTAAAGGCTACGAGACCGCTGATGACTGGGCCGCATTATTGGCGTCAGGTGTTATTTTTTACAACAGCTATTTAATTCTTAAACCTGCCTTAGGAGAAATCATGGATGAACATCATTACGATGACATGATTGCTTTGATCAGAAAAAAGGCGAAAGAAGTCAATGGAATACTGGACACTGAAAAATGCCTGGTCAGAAAAACAGGTATGCAGTATTATGTGGATCTTCACATCACAGTCAACGCTTTTATTTCAGTCAAGGATGGACATGAAATAGCACACCGGCTAAAAGATCATTTGATAGCCGAGTTACCGGAGATAGCAGATGTACTCATACATGTAGAACCAGAGGAAGAAAAATAACCTGATCTTTTTTCTTAAATTTTTCGGTTTCTTCTTTTGATTGCACTCCGTTATTCGAAATGCAAATACAACGTAAGCGTGTGTGTCATGAGCTTTGAAATACTCTGACTGTAAATATTGGGATCAGGATTGAGCATGTTGACTAGACCATGCGACATACGCAGTTCAGGTGAAAACTTGAAGAGCGGAAGATAAAAGTCAAAGCCTACACCGTATTCAAGCGCAAAATCAGTACTCTGTGTCCGCAATTCTGTTTTCTTCTTCTCCTTCTTTTTCGAACCCGCTTCTACACTTAATTTGCCTCCGCCTACAAGATACATGCGAGAGTTTCTTCTACGCTGTGACTTATACTTCAACATCAATGGAAATTCTATAAAAGTGGATTCCACACTTTGTGTACTGGAAGTGTTTGTAAATTGATAATCGATACTCCGTTCGTAAAAACCCACTGTCGGCAATAATCTTAAATCAAGATGTTCTGCCAAACGCAAACTCACTACAAAACCCAAAGTGAAAGCGGATGAATATTTTGGACGAACATAATTGACCGTATCATTTAAAAATTGTTGCGACAACTTTGCACTATAACCGCTGGTACCTAAGCCAATAGTAAAACCATAATGCAAGATACGGTCATCATAGTGAGGCGTATTGCTCCATTTAGGATCTTGAGCTTTGGCTGTTGTTGTAATAATAACTAATAAAAGTAAAGCGACTAGGCCTTTCTTCCTACATAAATAGTGCATACCCCAAATGTCTGTTCTTCGTAATACGTTTTATTAAATCCCACCCGATCAAGTATAGCGGTGAAGTCTGCACCGCAAGGAAATGCTTTGATCGAATCCGGTAAATATTGATAAGCTCTTTTATCTTTAGAGATCAATTTACCGATCCAAGGCAATAGCTTAGTTGCATATATTTTGTAGAAAAACTTCATCGGCTGGTGCTGAGGAGTTGATCCTTCCAGGACAATTAAAAGTCCGCCGGTTTTTATCACTCGTAGGATTTCAGAAAGCCCTTTTTCAAGGTTTTCGAAATTTCTCACTCCAAAGGAAACGATCGCAGCATCAAATTTATTGTTCTCGAAAGGCAAACTTTCGGAATCCGCACAGATCAACTCAATGACCTCGTTCAGTTTTTGAGCTTTTATTTTTGTTCTTCCGATAGCCAGCATATCTTCAGCAATATCTACTCCGGTAACTTTTACATTGCTGATACGCGACGCAGCAATTGCAAAATCTGCAGTACCTGTGGCCACGTCTAAAATCGTAGCAGGTGTTTCTCGAGCCAGAATCTGGATAGCACGCCGTCTCCAGCGTTGATCAATACCTAGACTGATGATACGATTGAGTTTATCGTAAGTACCCGCTATGTTGTTGAACATGGAGCGTACCTGTTCCTTTTTGGATTCTTTTGTTTGGTAAGGAGTAATTGTTTGCATTCCCCTGCAAATTAATAAAAAAGCACCAAAAGCCTGTATCTATCACCTGATATTGCATAAAATGAAAAAAGCAGATCGTATGATCTGCTTTTTTCATTTTAATTTTTTATGGAAGATTTATTCTCCTGATAATTTAATGACAGCCCTTCTGTTTTTAGCTCTGTTTTCATCAGAATCATTAGGAACAGCCGGTTGGCTTTCACCAAATGAATGAGTAGACGTTTTCGCCTTGGTTAAAGTTCCTATGTATTTGGCTGTTTCAGTAGCTCTGGCTCTAGCTATTTTGTCATTCACAGCATCCGGACCTTTATCATCTGCATGTCCATCGATCGTGATCGATTTTACTTTCGTAAACGCGGCCAGTATATTTTTGATTTCCGCCCTTGAAGATTCATCCAGAACAGACGAGCTGGATGCGAAGTAAACCACCAATTCTTTTTCAATAACCGGTTTCGTTGTTACCACCGGTTCTTTGTCTTTTATTTTTTCTGGAACTGCTGATATTGTTTTTACAGTATCAACGACAGCCACTGCCTGAGTATCCGCAGGATTTCCTCTGAATGGCACGATGAAATCTTTCTTTATCGTTTGACCTTCCTTAGAGATAGAAGGTATATCCATGCTATCTGTCGAAAGCAATTCTCCATTTTTAGTAATCTCAACTTTGTATACGTTGTAGGAAACCACATTAATGTCTTTGTAGTCTCCAGCTACAACGGCTTTTGTATCTTCACTGGAGTTGATGACTTTCTTAGTCGATTTGAAAGAAATTTGCGCTCCATCAATGGCTTTGCCCGTTTTATCTTCTGTTACTTTACCATACACAATGACATTTTCAATTGGAGTTACACAATAAATATCTTTCTCTCCATATCCTCCATCGCGGTATGAAGCAATGTATGCTTTGTCATCTGATGCAGCATAGTAAAAATACACATCGTCATCCGGTGTATTGATCGGATAGCCTACGTTTACGGGATCAGACCAACTGCCATCTGCTTGTAATTTACTTTTAAATACATCAAAGCCTCCCATACCCTTATGTCCTCTTGAACTGAAGTATAGCGTTTTCCCATCGGGAGTAATGAATGGAGCATCCTCGTCACCTTCTGTGTTGATCTCTCCTTCCATTTCTTTATGCTTGCTCCATGAACCATCTTCATTTTTAGTGATGTAGTAGATGTCCATGTCACCAAACTTTTTATAATGGTTGGTAGCAAAATACACCGTTTTCCCATCAGGAGAGACAAAAGCATCTGATTCAAAATCGCCGGAGTTTATTTCATTAAATGGTTTAGGATCTCCCCATATCTCGCCCTCTTTTTGAGAGATGAAGATATCACCGTCTTTTGAGCTTCTATAAAGCAATAGTTTGGTATCGTTGTCGTACAACTGAATACTGGCATCGTGTCCACTGGTGTTCAGGTTAAGGCTTGTAATAGCAGACCATGAACCGTCTGCATTCTTTTTGCTAAAGAATATATCTTCAAAAGGTTCTCCGTCTTTTTCTTCTTTCTCTCCTTCTTTCAATCTACGCGTAGTGAAATATAAGGTGGAATCGTTGGAAGAAGCTACAGGACTGTGTTCAGAAAATGAACTGTTAATAGTAGGGCCCATGTTTTCTACCAGGAAATTGCTTGGAACAGATACAAATTTTTTACTCAAGTCGACTTGTTCTATGTATTGCTCTACTTCCTTTCTTCTGGAATCCGCTTTACCTAGTGTGTTTTTATATACATTGTACTCTTCCTTTGCCTTATCAAACTGATAGTTCAAATGGTATGCTCTACCCAACCAGTAGTGAACATGCTTGTCTACTTTAGGATCCAGCTCATAGGCTTTTTGTATGTTGACCAACGCTTTATCTTTCGAATAGCGATTGAGGTAACAAACGCCTGACTTGAAAAGCGATTTAGGGTTATTGGGTTCAGTCGTTAATATTTGTTCATAGAAAGGTAAAGCCTTTCTATAAAAATTGTCTTCAAACAGCTTATCGCCATTTTTCATTAAAAAATTAACATCCTGAGCCTTAAGATTGCTACCTATTAAAGAACCAACAAACAGAAGGCTTACATAAAAATACCTGATACTCATAACTTAAATAAACTGTTGGAATATAAATATATACAAATTTATCAATTATTTGATGATTTTGAATTCAGTTCGTCGATTTAATTCTCGTCCCTCTTCTTCATCGTCATTTGAGACAAGAGGTAACCCTTCTCCGTACCCTTTAGCCTTTATTCTTTTAGAATTAATTCCGTTAGCCTTTAAAAAATTGACCACCGATTGGGCCCTTTTTTGAGACAAAGCAAGATTATATGAAGCTGAGCCTTTGCTGTCGGTATGACTTCGAATTTCCACTTTCACCTGTGGATTTTCTTTTAAGAATTCTAGCAAATTATTCAATGAAGGATAGGAGGTTTCTCTTAAAACATATTGGTTAAAATCATAATAGATATTTCGAAGCTGTACAATGGTTCCTGGTTTAGCTCTAGCCATCTTGATCGGAATTTTCACCTCCTGCATTTTTCCATTGTATTGAGACAGGATAAAATTAACCGTTGCAAATGCAAATCCTTTTTTCTTTACAATGAGCGTATAACGCTGCTCTTTCTTTGAAGAAACATTATACAAATAAGAACTGTCGTTTTTATTGGATGGTGACCTGTCTGTAAATTCTTTTGAGCTCAATAAAAGTTCAGCATCCAGTATTTCTCCTGTCTCTTCATCCTTTATAGAAATCTGCAGTTCATACGTATTACTATCTGCGTCTGATCGCTTGGTCGTCCGAACAATGAGATTCATTGCTCGCATTTTTTCCAACAATTCTTCCCTATCGTTACGAGGTGGCATGACGATCATGTAAATATCCTTCTCTCCAAACCCATTGGGCTTCACCGAAGAAAAATAGCCATGGGATCCATCTCCCGATAAGGTAAAAAACAAATCATCATCTGCTGAATTCACAGGATATCCCATGTTTACAGGAGTAGACCAGGTCTTTGTCGTACTGTCAAATACTGTCTTATAAATGTCATAACCTCCCATTCCTTTATGAGCAGTGGAACTGAAATAAAGCGTCTTGTCGTCAAAATCCAAAAATGGACCCTCTTCCGATTCAGGAGTATTTATTTTTTCTCCCATGTTCATCGGTTTTCCCCAGCTTCCATCTGGTAGTATATCGGCATAATAAATATCTTCTGCGCCAAAACCGTCCGGACGATCACTTGTAAAAAACAATCGTTTACCATTCGAGGAAACAGTAGCTGCACTTTCGAATGTGTGTTTACCATTTACTTTTCCTTTAATTGGCTGCGGATCTGTTAAGGAGCTGTCTGGATTGAACATGCTGTAGTAAATATCCCCATCACCGTCATGTTCATAGATATAAATTTCCTTTCCTGTTTTTGAAAACCCAATTCCTGCTTCATTATACGGTGTGTTGATATTGTCTCCTACACTTTTTGCTTTTTGCCATATACCGTCTTTTTTATAGGAGATAAAAATATCTTCGTAATAATCATCGTTTTCATCCAACTCACCTCCCACGCATTCTTTACGACGAGAAGTAAAAATCATACACGATTCATTGGTAGATATGATGGGAGCATAATCAGGATAAGGACTGTTAATTTGCTCTCCGAGATTTACAATTTCCAGGTTTCGTTTTTGAGAAATGTATAGACGACCGTTATTACATTCCTCAATCTTACGAGACAACCAGGCTTTATCTACTTCATCCAGCATAGGACTCAAGGATCCGTACTTTTTATAATTCACTTCTGCCTCATCAAAGCGATGAGCAAAATGATAGGCAAGCCCAAGGTATCTATAGAAAATAGGCTCCGGATTTTTTTCCTCGTTCAATACTTTTTCTAGATAAGGCAATGATTTGAATTTGTAGTTACCTTCTAAATAAAGTATTCCTATTTGATAATTCGTTTTCAAATTATCAGGGTTCAAAGCATATGCCTTTTCATAATTATCCAAAGCATCTTTGTATTTGTTTAATTTAAATTGATGGTCAGCTTTTTTAATAAAATCATTTTCTGTCTGGGACCAGACCTGATGACTTATCAACGCTAAAAAAAATGTCGCAACATTCAAAAAACGTAAACCCATATATGACTATTCTAAGGGAAAGATAGGAAATGAGTGAATTTTAAACAATTATTTATAAAAATACATCCATAAAAAATTCAGAAAACTGAATTACCTTACCTTCGAAAGAATATCTTTGATAAAACTTATGCTCTTATCTTGCGTATTAATACAAACTCAATCCGGTTTTATGGATCGGGAAGTCAAAACCACGTTCATGAAAATTCAAAATATAAGATTATTGTACTTTTTCTATCTGATTCCATTTCTTCTTTGGGGAACAGTTCAATCCTCTTATGCTCAGGAGCTTCCGGCTGACCAACAATTGGTATTGGTAGCCGATGAAATGTACAATTTTGGTGACGTGAAGGATGCCTTGGAAGTATATGTACAAGCATTAGAGATGAATCCACAAAATGAACGTGCCAATTTTATGGCCGGTAAGGCTTACCTTACCACGACTCAAAAAGATTTAGCCCTCAAATACCTGATCAAAGCTTACGAATTAAATCCTAATGTAGCAGACAATATTTTGCTCTTAATCGGTACAGCTTATCATCTCAATTACGACTTTGACAAAGCTATTTCCTATTACAATCAATACAGAACAAAAATCATCACAAATGCAGAAGGCAACATGCCTTTCAGCGAACAGGACAATTCAAGTGAAGAGAAAAAAATCGAACGAAAGATTTACGAGTGTGAGAACGGTAAAGTATACATTAAAAACCCACTGGACATAGAATTGATTAATCTTGGAGAAGGTGTAAATTCTGCATTCAAAGACTATGGTCCTATTATCAATGCAGATCAAACAAAGATTTACTTTACGTCAAGAAGAAAAGGATCAACAGGAGGAAATAAGGATAATGACAACGAATTCTTTGAAGACATATACAGTGCCGAGAAAGTTTCCAATCAGTGGCAATCTGCTGTCAATCTCGGATATCCCGTCAATAGTAATCTTCATGAATCTTGTATAGGTATCTCAAGTGATGAGACCGAATTGTTTCTATACATTGACAACGACAAATACAAAGGCGATATTTTTTATACCAAGAAAGATAGCAAGGGCAGTTGGGGTATTCCAAAATCATTGAGTAAGCTGATTAATACACCTGATTACATTGAAAATTCCATGTGCTTGACACCTGATGGCAAAACGTTATTCTTCTCCAGCAACAAGGCCGGAGGATTTGGCGGTCAGGATATTTACGTCAGTAAAAAAGACCCGAAAGGCGAATGGGGACTACCGGTCAACTTAGGTTCTTATCTTAACACAGAATACGATGATGAAGGCCCTTTCTTAGATGTCGATGGCAAAACACTTTACTTCAGTTCCAAAGGACACAGAGGCATGGGTGGCTTTGACATTTACAAAAGCGTTTACGACAGTACTGCCCAGACATGGTCTAAACCTGAAAACTTATTATACCCTATCAATTCAACAGAAGACGATGTATATTTCTTGCTTTCTAAAGATGGTGTATATGGTTACTTTTCTTCCAATAAAAATATAGGATTTGGAGATGCTGACATTTATAAATTCAGAATGCCTGATCACCATTTCAAAACGCCAACATTTAAAATTGATTCTGTATCCATCTCATTAATCAAAGACAGCACCAACAAAACACCAGCTCTTACTTCTGAATTTACCTTCAAGGTCAATATCGTCGACAAAGCCACAGGAGAACTGCTGGAAGCCGACATGGAAGTCGTTGATATGGAAAACAATAAAATATTGGACCAGTCAAAAAGCGGAAAAGGAGTTTATGAGAAATCATTTACAGTGAACCAAAAAACAAAAATTCTCATCTCTATAAAAAAAGAAGGATATCTGTTCCAAGACATCAGTATAAAGGTTGATCCACAATCGCAACAAAACCGCATCATTGAAAGGAGTATTTCCATGGAGAAACCTGTAGTCGGTAACAAGTATGTCCTAAGAAACCTCTACTACGATTTTGACAAAGCGGACTTACGAAAAGAATCCGATACAGAATTAGACAATTTATTGAGATTGCTACAAAGCTCTCCCAATATGAAAATTGAAATAGGGAGCCATACCGATGATATGGGAACTACCGCTTATAACTATAATCTTTCCCAACGCAGAGCCCAAAGTGTAGTCAACTGGCTTACAGAAAAGGGCATTTCACTTTCCCGACTGGTTCCCAAAGGATATGGAGAGGATGAACCACTTGTATCAAACGACGATGAGAAAGAAGGACGTGAGTTGAATAGGCGCACAGAAATTAAAATTCTTTCCAAGTAACAAGAAGACTTGATCGATTAGATGTTCTTTTTTTCGTTACTCCTGAAAATGGATACACCAATGATCCTTTTAAAAAAGACGGTCAAATGTATTTTATACCTGTCAGCACTTATTCCCTTGTATCTGATACTCGCTTTAGTGTTGTCCTACATCCCTTACAATACTGACTTCCATACGGAGCATAAACATCCCATCGAAATACAATTGCATTCAAACGGTGTACACACCGACATCCTAGTACCTATTGAAAATAATTTTTATAACTGGCATTCGTTATTGCCTGAAATTACCAAAGGCAGTCGTGTAGTGGCATTTGGATGGGGTGACAAAGGATTTTATCTCAATACACCTAAATGGTCTGACCTCAAAGTTTCTACTGCTTGTAAGGCAGCTTTTGGGTTAAGTACGACAGCCCTACATGTTTCTTACTATCCTGACCATCTGATACGATCTGAACATACCGTTTCTATTTTTATAAATGAAAAACAATACCATGATCTTTGTCAATACATCACATCTTCCTTTCAACATGATGCCTTAGGAAAACCAATAAAAATACCTCACAACCCTATTTATTACAGCGGACAGTTTTATGATGCAGTAGGTACCTATAGTCTATTCACCTCCTGCAATTCCTGGGTCAATAAAGGATTAAAAAAATCCGGAATTAAAACGTGTTACTGGACACCATTTGATTGGCCTTTATTCAGCGCCGTACAATGACTTACTATTTTTCTTCTGTACATAATTTTTGTTCTGACGTTTCCACACGGGAAGTTATGGTCGGAACACGATGATCTACAATGTGCGTTTCCAATTCGTAAAGACGTGCATCCGACGATTGGATTTTAAGAAATGATTGGGTGATGGGACGTATGATAAAAGAGTTGCATAAATTACGGGATACCTTACTTTCCACCTTGAAAATAAAACAATCGTCTGATTTTACACCGAAGCTTTTCGTGTTACCTGTAACGATAACAGAATTAT
>DATHPB010000166.1:0-2834 GCA_035484295.1 Cytophagaceae bacterium | reverse complement strand
AACAAAATCTTTTGGTACAGAGATCCTGCCGCTTATTTCCCTTCAGCTGTAGCGGGTTTTTTTTCCATTTTCTGTTTGAATACATACACCGTATTAGCCATGTTTTTTGCGATCATCAGCTTTAATGGATTGTGGCATTTGTACTTGGTGTTTTATAATCTCTATCCACAACTGCATAAAAAAATAGCCATCTCTATCTTTTATATTCCTTCTTTATTTTTTTGGGGATCGGGATTAATGAAAGAACCTCTGGTAATGGCGGGACTCGGCTGGATGGTGTACGCCTTTTATTTTGGTCTAATCAGGAGAGAACGTCCCTTAAAATGTACCATACTGGCCATTACAAGTCTTATCATTTTATTTTCTATTAAACCTTATGTGATAGCTGCTCTCTTTTTCCCGATGATGGTTTGGCTCTATATTTTAAATATCAAACGATTCAAGAAAGTCATTTCAAAAGTGATTGTAAGTTTGATCGCTTTAGGCATACAAATAGCCCTCATTAGTTTTTTCATAGATATCATTGCCGAAAAATCAGGTTTTGACCTGAGAAATTCAGGTGCAATATTCAATAAAATCAGAGAAGTCAACGAATGGATCGTTTATTCGACAAGAGAAGAAGGGTCTGTATACAACATTGGTACCTTTGACGGTACTTTAAGCGGTGCGCTTTCCATGGCACCACAAGCAATTATTGTCGCCTTGTTCAGACCCTTCCTATGGGAAGTAAGAAATAGTACCATGCTGATTGCCGCATTGGAAAATACTTGGATTTTGTTTCTGACATTATATGTCTTTATTAAAACAGGCATGATGAGAAGTTTTCGAATCATTTCCAAAGATCCTACGCTCATCTTCTGCTTTGTATACTGTTTCATCCTTGCCTTAATTGTGGGTTTGTCGAGTGGTAATTATGGGACATTGGTGAGGTACAAAGTTCCTCTGATACCTTTTTATGTAATGGGGATTTATATTATTCAAGAACATGCGCGAAGAGCGCAAAAGCAGAACATAAAGATTTAACTAAAAATGACTACTTTGTTTTTGATTTGGAATTTATAAACTGATCAAAGGTATAGCAAGCGAATAGTCATTTAATTAAAAAATCTTTCGTACCATCTATGTAAACAGATCAGCGACCAAATCCTTTGGTACTCGATGTCGGAGCCCCTTTTATACTTGGATAAAAGAGCATCTGCCACATCGATGTTTACTAATGCTGCTTTCTCCATTTTTTCCCTCGACAAATATTTTTCAATAAGATAATTCAAGTCTGTTCTTAACCAAACTTTTATAGGAGCAGTAAATCCCCACTTGGGTCTCTTGAATAATTCTTCCGGTAGGTATTTATACAAGACTTGTTTCAGAATGTATTTATGATCTCCATTTTTATATTTAAGCGCCGGATCTATATTCAACACGTATTCGATCAACCGATAATCCAACAAAGGCTCTCTCAATTCCAGCGCATAGTGCATGCTCGCTATGTCTATTTTGTATAACAAGTCATCTCTGAGGTAGTAGCTTAAATCAAACAAAGATTGTTTCTCCATTTTGGTGAGTTTCCTTGTCGGGTTATCCGGTACTAAATAATCGAATTGCTTTACGTTATTGTTAAGCAGTTCATTCAGTTTACTCAAAGAGAAAGCACCTGCTTCCTGAGAATGAATGTGCGTAGTGATACTGTCGTAACTTTGATACGCGATGAGTTGGGCGGCACTTTTATATTTATCCGACAGATTATTGAACATGAATGCGATGGGATGACGAAATGCTCTCACCACCGGATGACTCAGCCGTTGCGGCCATAGGTATCTGTTGTAGCCATGGAACAACTCATCGCCTCCGTCTCCTGTCAGACAAACCTTAACCTGATTGGACTTAGCCATCTGGGAGACAAGCAAAGTAGGAATGGCCGAGATATCGGCAAATGGTTCATCATAGGAATCAAACAACGTATCTACCTTTTCCAATGCATCTTTTTCACTCAAAATAAATTCATGGTGTTTTGTTCCCAAGTGTCTCGCTACTTCTTTGGCATAATTCGCTTCGTTGAATTTTGATTCTTTAAAGCCAATGGAGAAAGAATTGACTGCCCGAGGAGATAGTTTCTGCATGATGGCAGTAACCAAACTCGAATCCACACCACCACTTAAAAATGAGCCGATGGGCACATCGCTGATCATTCTGTATGCAATCGAACTCAGCAACAATTCTTCTACTTTTGCTGTAGCCTCTTTCTCATCAGAAACAACCTGATCCTTGATTTTATCGTTGATCGACCAATATGTTTTTTTCGATAATGCTCCTCCGGAATACTTCATATAAGATCCGGATTCTAATTTGTAAATGTTCTTGAATGCGGATAGAGGATCAGGAATAAAATTCAAATGAAGGAACGCCGCAATCGCTTCCGTGTTGACCTCTCTCTTAATAACGTCCCGAGGTAATTCTAGCAATGATTTGATTTCGGAGGCAAAAACAAAAGTCGAACCATCCCAAAAATAAACAAGTGGTTTTACACCCATGCGATCGCGACATATAAAAAGCTCCTTGCCTCTGATGTCATAGATAGCAAAAGCAAACATGCCATTTAAGTAAGAAACAAAACTTTCACCGTATTGTACAAACAACTCGATGATGACTTCTGTATCTCCGTGTGTACGGAGAGGCCTATGAACAAGACTAGCCAATTCTTTGTAATTATAAATCTCTCCGTTAAAAACAATCACGTAGTTTCCACAAGCAGAGTAAACAGGTTGGTTCGCCGCATCCGACAGATCGATAATGCTTAAACGCCGATGACCCAGACCAACTACATCGTCGTGGAAATA
>DATHPB010000165.1:0-3011 GCA_035484295.1 Cytophagaceae bacterium | reverse complement strand
GCTACAATTCCCTTGATCAGATCCATTCCATTTTTATGGAGCTGCTGCGCCACAGCCAATACCGCAGGAATACTGTCACCAGGATGGGAATAGTCGGCGGCTAAAAAGGTATCGTGAAAATCGAGTTCTCGTACTGCGGTGCAATTGGCCCAAGCCGCCCACTCCGCATGATAAAGGTGGTCATTAGGCATACCAAAAATGGAGGCCCCTCGGTCTGTTCTGGCATGTGCCACGGCTTGCGCTCTGGCATTGGCTACCGGTATTCGTTGCAGGGATGCCACGGCAACAGAGGCATTGTCTATGATACGATTGATGACCATGTCTATCACTTCGTCTGATACCTTTACTTTATCGGTAGCAACACTTGCCATTTTCCAGGCCAACTGATCTTCTTTCGCCAGTTTATTTTTTGAAGGAGAAACGGTAACAGTATGTAATTTCATAAGTCAAGCGGAAAATTTCTTTGCAATAAGTTATTAATTATTTATGGAAAAGCACGAAAGATCCACTTTAAAATGACTATCTGTATTTCACACCCAAGCTGAAGGCCTATGAAATAACAAATGACAAGTACTAAAAAATAAATAAATTCCACTATTAAAAAACTTCAAACGCTTACGTTGTTTTTGATTGGAAGCTTGGATTTTAGTTGGAATTTATAAATCGATCAAAGGTACAGGGAGCGAATAAGTGCTCTATGACTTTCAATAAAAAAGCAGTTGTAAATAAAATACAACTGCTTTTCTTTCCAGATTACATGTACCGATCAATGTGCTACTTTGTTCTATTGATTGTAAACTCTACCAGCCTTTTTAAAGGTTCTTTGATTTCTGAATCGGGAAACTGGTCGAGCATGGCGTATGCCTTTTGCTGATAGTCTGTCATGATGCGATGTGCATATGAAATGCCACCCGAAGCGGCAACAAAAGCGATGACTTCTTTCACCTTAGTTGGTTTATGGCTTTCATTTTTTATGATGTTGATGATGCGGCCCTTTTCTTTTTTATCTGCGTTGGACAAAGCATAGATCAGCGGTAAAGTCATCTTCTTCTCTTTAATATCTATACCCACAGGCTTACCGATGACTTGCGTCGTTTCGTAATCGAACAAATCGTCTTTGATTTGAAAAGCCATACCTATGTACTCTCCGAACAATCTCATTTTTTCTACCGTATCTTCATTGGCGCCTACTGATGCAGCGCCTACTGCACAACAAGACGCAATCAACGAAGCTGTCTTCTGACGAATGATGTCGTAATACACTTCTTCGGTAATGTCCAATTTTCTGGCTTTCTCAATTTGCAACAATTCACCTTCACTCATCTCTCGTACTGCATTTGAAACAATCTTGAGCAAATTGAATTCTCCTCTGTCTATGGCCAGCAACAATCCTCTGGACAACAAATAGTCGCCTACCAAAATGGCAATCTTATTTTTCCATAAGGCATTGATGGAAAAGAAACCCCGGCGGTAATTGGAATCGTCTACCACATCGTCGTGAACAAGTGTAGCTGTATGGAGCAATTCAATAAGGGAAGCACCGGCATAAGTAGATTCATTGACTTTGCCATGCAATTTGGCAGATAAAAAAACAAACATCGGACGAATCTGCTTGCCTTTTCGCTTCACAATATAGGTCATGATCTTATCAAGAAGCATCACCTTGGAGCGCATGGACTCACGGAATAACTTCTCAAAAGAATCGATATCCTCTTGAATGAATGATTGTATATCTTCTAAACGCGCCTTACCGGACATGGTAGCGCCAATATACTACCTTACCCTAGGCCAAACAATAATCCTTTAAAAAAACTCGTTACCTTAACGTTAATTTAAATCGTTCGCAACTACCTATTCGTCTAAAAGGTTCCGTTATGGTTCAGAAAATTAGAACATTACTTCTTACCACCGCTTGTCTTTTTTTATTCACAGCAACAATTTTCAATTTTAAAAGCGAACAAAAAAAACACGCGCGAGTGAAAAGCGCGTATCAGGAAAAAGAAGCGGTAATAATCCGTCAATTGACAGACAAAGGTGTCAAAGCCAACGAAGCTGTACAACTTTACCTTCGTGCATTCAAGGAAGAAGCAGTGATTGAAGTATGGGCAAAGAATAGCTATACACCTGCATTTAAATTGATCGATACTTTTGAGATCTGCTCCATGTCCGGTACCATAGGTCCCAAACGCAAACAAGGTGATCGCCAGGTACCGGAGGGATTTTACCACATCGACCGTTTCAACCCGGAAAGTAACTTCCATCTCTCGCTAGGCATTAATTATCCCAATACTTCGGATAAAATCATAGGAGGTAAAAATAATTTTGGGGGAGATATTTTCATCCATGGCTCCTGCGTGTCGATCGGTTGCCTCGCCATCACTGATGATCAGATCAAAGAGCTATACATCTATTGCGTAGAAGCCTTCAGCAGTGGTCAAACCAAAATACCAGTGACAATTTTTCCTGCCCGCCTAACTACTGCTAACTTCAATCGATTGATACAACAAGTTCCCTCACAAACCGAACTTTGGACAGAATTAAAGACTGCTTATACGTTATTCAACACAAGCAAAAAATTACCTTCCGTTTCGTTCCTTGACAACGGAAGACAACGCGTGTTTTAAGAAAAGATGGTTTCCTCGTTAAGATTTCATGTTCACAAATTGCAAGGGTATATCCAGCTTCGAGCCGCGCAGCATGGCTATCACCTCTTGTAAATCGTCAATCTTTTTTGCCGTTACTCGTACCATATCGTCCATGATCGCAGCCTGAACTTTCAGGTTGCTGTCTTTGATCAGCTTCACTATTTTCTTCGACATCTCTTTATCGACACCTGTACGTACAGGCAATTCTTTTTTCACTACAGGTCCCGAAGCATATTCATCTTTGCTTAGATCAAGGGAACGTCCGTCAATTCCCTGCTTCGCCATGCGTGACATTAAAATATCCACCAGTGTATTGATGCTCATGGAGTGATTAGCCGTTAATGTAATCACCGAAGTTTTCTTATC
>DATHPB010000164.1:0-3916 GCA_035484295.1 Cytophagaceae bacterium | reverse complement strand
CATTTCTTCTGTTGTTTGGCAAAGGAAATCAATTCATCTGTTATTGCCGATCCCTCGCGTCCACCGCTTTGCAACTGTCCCCATGCGGTAACTTGCGCCATGGTCGTAATGACGGGAATGTAGTTGGCGACCTTACCCTTTAACACACCATAATTGATCTTGTCTTCTACCGATTGGTATTCGCGCAACACATAGGATTTTCCGTTGGCCTCGACACTCTTCAATAAAGCCTGAGAAGTCCCTTGCACTCGCCTTTGTACAGCAATGATACGCTCTGCCTCATTGTTCCAGGTCGGTTGCAGGATACGCGAAGAAGGATGTACGCAAGAAGGTTTCGCTATTTTCAAATCGATCAGCTTAAATTTCTTGTTTGATTTGTTTTGTACCATCAATACGTAACGCTTCAATCCCAAGCTACCTGTACCCTTCAAGTGATAAGCAATGTCTATGATGTCATACAACGCTTTTGCATGATGATGTTTGTTCCACTGCGCAATGAGATGAGTAATCTCCGCTTTTTCTTCTTTGTTCGGTTTAATCAGGGGTTCAAGGTTAAAGTCCAGTTCTCTGCTCTTCCCTTTCTTTTCACTATACACTTGAGCGATCGGTTTTCTCTTACTTACTTTTTTCAACAATTGTTTTACCAATCCTATGGCAGTTTCCTTTTCTACCCACCTGGAATTACCAGTTAATAAGGTCGAACAATATACATCCAAAAACAATTGACAAAGCTTGTCGCTGTCTTCCTGTTTCATCTCTGCCAGTTCAGTGATGAGTTGCAGGCTTATTATAAACCTGGCAATATCAAACAAGCATGGAGCCAAGGTCGATTCGTCAAAATCATTGATATCAAAATACACTAACCCATTATCGCCTTTAAAGCTTCCGAAGTTTTCAAAATGTAAGTCTCCGCATATCCACACGGAAGGACTGCTATACAGGATATCTTTAGTACGGATACGCTTATAAAACAAATGTGCCGTCCCCCTGTAAAACCGGAATATGTCTCTACGCATGCTTTTGTATTTCAACTGGAGCAATGCCGGCAATCTTCCTTCGTTGTATTTTTCTATACTCTTTGTAACGTCATTCATACGTTTTAATATCCATAAAATAAACGAGATTTCTTACAAGCATACTAAAGATTAACATTGTCCATTGGTTTTGAAGTTAAAGACCGGTACATAACGTCAGCTGATCACACCTTATGATCTTGTCATTCAATCACAAGCACTCAAAAACAAAAATTTCCAATATTAAGACTTCAAATGCTCTCTTTGTTTTTGATTGGAAGCTGATCAATTGATCAAAGTCGCCGCGAGAAATAAAAAAGGGGGCAGAAAGAGCATTCTGTCCCCTAGTCATTAACCAGCAGTTGAAAAAATGTCTATGTAAAGCCGTCACGTATTGATCGGCATATTAATCTATTAACAGAGTTCCAGGAATATCCGAACCAATACCAATAGATTGTGCATGAGATAGATCGTCAGTATAGAACCTATAACAAGTACTTCATTCGATTGTTTTTTCAATCCTGAAAGTAAAGGATTAGCTAATAATGGAGTCACGTATTTTTTCATTCTACTATGGATTATAGAAGAATGACACACGAGGAATAAAAAAGTAAACAGTCCAAGAGAAAAAATAACCGATCCTTTTATATAAGGATTATTCCTCTTCTTCTGTTTGATCGTCCGGTTGATTTTTAGATTTGCGACCTCTGGCAGGAATAAATTGGAAAGAAAGTTCGTACGACTGAGGATTATAATAAGTTAAACCGGCTAAAGGGGCATAATATGAGAAGGTCATTTTCAATAATTGTCTCCCTATTTTTATTTTTTCCAATCCACCTGATAGAGAAACTCCTTTATCGTATTTATAGCCACCCGCTACCATCACATTCCGTTGCACCAATAAGATCAATGCCACATCCGCATTGTAGTTGTCCTGATCCACCCAGCGCAATACAAGAGCAGGAGTCATTGACACATAAGGACTGAGAACAAATGTCCTGTCTGCTGCCAAATTATAATGCCTTTCTATCGTATAAATTTCATCGATCGGTGAAAGTGTAGTTGGAAAAATTTGATTACCCGAAATGCCGATGTTAAAGTTTAATCCATGCAACCAAAGACCTACATCCGCATTGGGAGCAAAAGCCGAACCACCGGCACTGATATTCGAAGCTTTATAGGCAAAATTGAGGAAACCCACTGCAAAACCGGCACTCATTGTAATCTTTCTGGTGAGCGGAAGATGTACCGCATATAAAAGTGCCGCCCGGTTTCTGTTGATATAATCGCCTTCTTTATCGTTGATAAAAGAAGCCCCTAAAGCATGTCTTGATTTTCCTTTGGACGATGGATTAAGCACCACATTGCCATTGAAATAAAATGTCCGGACTCCGCTGAAAGCTCCTGTGAGCGATTTATTGCCTGTCTTAAACTCGACCGCTGAGTCTTTTCCTATACTTGCCGGATTGATGAGGTTATATGTCTTGAAAAATTGTATGAATTGCACCGGAAATCCAGCGCCCGACTGTGCTTGGGCCCCGGAAATACTAGTGGAAAGCAAAACAACAGAGACGACAATAGAGATTCTCATCGAATGAAAATACTGAGGATTATTTAGTAATTTTAACACAAAAAATGATATATTTCTAAGGAACAGCACATATTTAAAAATAAAACAACAGCAGTTGTTTACTTTTTACACAGGTGTTTGTCGTTCATATACAGGGAGGGAATCTGTTCAATGCAGTATACTGACAAAGAGGTTATATCAGCTTTAAAAAAAGGAAACGACGATGCCGTACTCACCTTTTTATATAAAAGCGTATTGCCCAAAGTCAAACACTACATCAAAGGTAATAAAGGGAACGACGACGAAGCCAAAGACATCTTTCAAGATGCAGTCATCATCTTTTATAAGAAAGTAAAGCTCAACCAAATTCCTGAAGATGTAAACATCACTGCTTACATTTGCCACGTGGCGAAAAATCTTTGGATCAATCGTGCGAAGCGAATGAACAAAACAACAGAAATGCCTGATGAAAATTTCCTTCAAACGGAAGGCGATTTCCTTGGCAACATCATCACGGAAGAAAAAAAAGTGGCACTGACTACCTTACTGTCTGAAATTGGAGAAGAATGTCAAACGCTACTCAAATATTCGGTGTACGATAACTTAAGTATGAGAGAAATTTGCAAGCTTATGGGTTACTCCAGTGAAAACGTAACGAAAACCTACAATTACAGGTGCAAGCAAAAATTGATACAATTGGTAATGAAAAACAAAGCCATTGAAAATTTATTAAAAAAATAATGAACCCCAAGTACGACATATATGAAGAAATAGACCGTTACCTCAACGAAGAGTTGAGTCAGGCAGAGCTTGTACAGTTTCATCAAAAACTGTCTGGCGATGCAGAGTTCAAGTCCATTGTAGAAGCTCAGAAAATAGCCAATGAAATCATCATCGACCAGGAGATGATCAAATTGAAAGAGCGTATGAACAAGGAAATGAACCAGGACATCAATGGTTCTTCACCATGGAACAAAATTATTCTCTTCTCTGCTGCCGTCGTTACTTCAGCTTCCATTTACACTTACATTCACTATAATCAGCAGGACTCCACTGAAACAAAAGAAAATGTCAGTGTAGCTTCGTCTAAACCCACCATCACAGAAGGTGATCGTTCCCTCAAAGACGAGGCCACTGCATCCATTAGACAACCTGTTGTTACTTCTCCTTCTTCCTCTGTAAAGTCAAGTCTTATAACTTCTACAGAGAGTACTCCTATTCAAGAAGAAAAAACAAACACCGATCTGATCGTTAGTGCGGACAAAGAAAATCCGATTGTTCCAATCATTCCTAACAACGAACAAGAAGTTAAAAAACAAACTCCTGTTGTTGA
>DATHPB010000163.1:0-7259 GCA_035484295.1 Cytophagaceae bacterium | reverse complement strand
GTTCCGTTCAATCATAACCTGGCCGTATGCATTACACACGATATTGATTTTACACGATCGATTATGCATGCGGTGGAATATGCCAGGCTCGAAAAAGAAAAAGGTATAAAAGCCACTTATTTCATTCAAACTAAATACATCAAAGACTGGAACGACGACGTCTTCTTTAATAAGCGAGGTGCGGCCTGCACGAGAGAGATGGCAGCGATGGGCATGGAGATTGCCAGCCACTCGGTATCTCATTCCTATGTTTTTTCCAAGTTCCCAATGGGAAGCGGTGAAGAAAAATATCCTTCTTACACACCGTTTGTTGTAAACAGAGACAGCATTCGCAATGGAACCATACTGGGAGAACTGAGAGTAAGCCGCTTTTTATTGGAAACAGTTGTTCCGCAATTGAAAGTATGTTCGTTTCGCTCCGGGCACTTGTCTTATCCGTTTGCACTTCCTCAAGCCTTGAAGGCGACAGGATTTCAATACAGTTCTTGCATCACGGCCAATCAGGCGCTGACACAACTTCCTTATCAATTGATGTACGACAGAACATACGATGCAGAGATGGAGCTGTTTGAATTTCCTGTTACGATAGAAGACGAAAAAACACCGCGTCTGGACCTTCGATTGAACGAGGCATTGCAGCTTGCCAAACAGCTGGAAAAGGATGGAGGTTTTATGAATATATTGATTCATACGGATACATTGGATTATAAACTCCGTTTCGAAAGGCAATTGATAGACAGTCTTTCGGGTAAAACCTGGTTTGGTACATTGAAGGAGTATGCCGATTGGTGGAAGGCGCGTAACGCAGTGCGCGTAGAAGCAAGAAAAGAAAACAACGAATATGTGCTGACTGTTTTTGCACCGGGTAAATTGATCGGTCTTGGATTTGAAGTGCCCGATTCCTGGACATGTCTTTCACTGGATGAAAACATATCCAGGAGAGGAAACAAGGTATTGATAAATCATTTCGATAAAAAAATCAATCTGCGATTTTCTACACAACATCCATGATGGAAAAAATAAAGATGACACTGGAACACCTGAGTTATGATGATCGTCTGGAATATTTCCTGCTGATTATGATTGCTCTGTTTGTGTTTGTTTCATTGTTCGTGTTTTTATTGATCATGGTCAGTCGTATCCGGCACATTGCGTTGGGTTATAAGAAAGAATCGCTGTTGCCCATCTATGAAGGGATCATCAATGCCGTGTTATTTGAACAAAAAGACTTTATAGAAGAGTTGAGAGCATATCCAGGCTTGTTGAAAGGAAGTTTTTCGCGTAAAGTCTTGATGGATGAGTTGATCAAATTGCACAACCATTTCTCCGGAGAATATGCCGATGCGCTTGTTGCCATATATTATGAATCGGGTTTGATCCATGATTCTTATAAAAAATTGAATAGTCTGCGTTGGCATATTGTGTGCAAAGGCATCAAGGAATTGTCTCAGATGCAGGTAAAAGAAGCTTATCAACCGATTTTGAAACATGCGCGCAGCTGGCATGCTACCTTACGCCAGGAAACACAGTTGGCATTGTTAAACCTGAAAGGATTTAAAGGGTTGGATTTTTTGAATCGGTTGCAGGCAGAACTCAATGATTGGGAACAACTGAATCTGATCGCTGTACTTGACAGAATGGAAAAGGCAGAGATGCCTGATTTTACGAAATGGCTAGACAGTAAAAACAATTCGGTCATCGTTTTTACCCTGCGACTGATCATTCATTTCAATCAAATCACTGCAGTTGAAAAGCTAGGTACATTCTTAAGTCACTCCGATGAGAGAATTCGTTTAACAGCGATCAAGGCGGTGAAAAAATTGCAGGCGCAGGAATATGTCCCTTTACTGAAAGCAAGGTATTGGTTGGAAGACGTGAGCCTGCAAATAGAGATACTCGAAGCCATGACCACATTGGGATCGGAAGAAGACATTTCCTTTCTGTCGCAACAGTTGTCCTCACATGATCATGCCCTTCGCCTGAAAGCCACGCAGGCTTTATTTATGGTATTGTTAAACAAAGAAACCTTTTTTACACCGGCGTTTATAGAAGAGCATGGACTTCAACAGATCATTGAACACCTAACGGACAAGCGGATACATGCATAACTATTATTTGGAAAGAGGCATTGATTTTTTCAACTGGGGAATCTTGATTTTCGCCATCACGATCATGTCGTCTTATCTTTTTTTGGCGGCGGTTTCTATCATGACGCTCAGTACCTATTTGAGGCGCAATAGCTTTGTCGACTATAATGTTCTGCTTCCCTCCGATCAGGTGCCTCCTGTCACGCTTATTGCACCTGCATATAACGAAGGCATGACGATAGAGGAAAATGTACGTTCATTGCTGTCTCTGCACTATAGCAATTACGAGGTAATCATTGTCAACGATGGAAGCAAGGACAACTCCATGGAGATCATGATTCGTTCGTACCAGTTGGAAAAAGTGAATTTTGCTGTTAACCAACGCATCGCGACGAAAGAGATCAGAGGTATTTACAAATCCACGAATCCGGCATTTAAAAAACTGATTGTTGTAGATAAAATGAACGGAGGTAAATCAGATGCACTGAATGTTGGCATCAATGTGTCCTCTTTCCCTTACATCGCATGCATAGACGTAGATTGTGTGTTGGAGCACGATGCATTGCTGAAGATGATCAAGCCATTCATGGAGGAGACTTCCAGACGAGTCATCGCTACAGGCGGTGTGGTGCGCATTGCAAATTCCTGTATAGTAAAAAGCGGAAGACTATTGAAAGTGAATCTTCCGGAAAAGTTTTTGCCTCGTGTGCAGGTACTGGAATACATTCGTGCATTCTTATTGGGGCGAATGGCATGGGCGAGATTGGATGGATTGCTGCTGATCTCTGGTGCATTTGGTATGTTTGACAAGGACATCGTGATCAAGGCGGGCGGTTACAACCACAAGACAGTAGGAGAAGACATGGAGTTGGTGGTGCGTATGCGCCGCTACATGCTGGAACAGAAGATCCCTTATACGGTAAGTTATATACCTGATCCCTTGTGTTGGACAGAGGCGCCGGACAATTACACTATCCTGGGAAAGCAACGCAACCGCTGGACGCGAGGTACCATGGAAACCTTATGGCTGCACCGGAAGATGTTTTTAAATCCGAAATATAAGGTACTGGGTTTGTTGAGTTACCCGTATTGGTTTTGTTACGAATACCTTGCACCCATCATTGAATTTTTAGGTATAATCTATACCTTGATCCTCGCTGAGTTTGGAATGATCAACTGGAAATTCTTTTTTCTCCTGTTGATTTTTGTCTATACGTTTGCCGTTATGTTTTCCTTGCTTTCGTTATTGACAGAAGAATACACCTTCAGGCAATACAGAAGGAAGTCGGATTTTATCAAACTGGTTGGCACTGCCATGTTGGAACCTATCATCTTTCACCCCTTTGTGGTATATGCTGCCATCCGGGGTAATATCGATAAAATGCGAGGTGCAAAAGGTTGGGGAGACATGGTACGTGCGGGCTTTACCAAAAAAGAATAGTAGAAAAATGAATACCATTCGTAAAGCAACGATTGATGATCTGCAATCTCTAGCCATTTTGTTTGATGGATACAGAGCGTTCTATGAAATGAAATCAGACCTCAAAGCGGCAACGACCTTTTTAGAACAACGAATCATAAATAAAGAGTCAGAAATTTTCGTGGCGGTAAAAGAAGACGGTACTCTGACTGGTTTTATTCAATTGTATCCTCTTTTTTCATCTACACAAATGAAGAGATTGTGGTTATTGAATGATCTCTTTGTTGATCTAGCCTACAGGGGACAAGGCATTTCTAAGTTGTTGCTTCAACAAGGACAAGCATTCTGTGAGCAAACAGGTGGTTTTGCACTTTTGTTGGAGACTGCAAAGACAAACGTGATCGGAAATCAATTGTATCCGGCCGCCGGCTTTGTATTGGACAAAGAACACAATTATTACACCTGGAATCCAAAGACACAATGAAATAGCAAGTATCGGGTTTTATAAACGTCAGTCGTAACGTATCTTTGTTATTATTCAATCGGCATGGATACTCAGCAACATATCAATTACCAACGCATTGCAGAAGCAATCGACTACATTCGGCAACACTTCAAAGAGCAGCCTAGTCTGGAGCAAATTGCGGCGCACCTGAATGTAAGCCCTTTTCATTTTCAACGGTTATTTACGGAGTGGGCGGGAGTAAGTCCCAAACAGTTTTTGCAATTTGTAAGCGTCGGTTACGCAAAGCAATTGTTGAAGACGCAACCGATGACCTTATTTGATGCAGCACAAGAGACGGGCTTGTCCGGCACTGGCAGACTGCATGATTTATTTGTGAAGATAGAAGGCATGACTCCGGGAGAGTTTAAAAACGGAGGAGAACATTTGTCTATCCATTACAGTTATGCAGAGTGTCCTTTTGGAAGATTGATCATTGCTTCGACAACAAAAGGCATTTGTTATATGGCATTTGTCGAAGACGAACAGCAGGCGTTTGCTGATATGCAACGGTATTTCCCCCAAGCTATTTTTTTAGAAAAGGTTGATTCATTCCAACAACAGGCGCTGTCTATCTTTACCGGCGATTGGAGTAAGATCGAAGAAATCAAATTGCATTTAAAGGGAACGGACTTTCAATTGAAAGTATGGGAAGCTTTGTTGAAAATTCCGATGGGACGTTTATCTACGTACGGTAACATCGCCAATGGAATTCAGAATCCTAACGCCTCAAGAGCTGTAGGAACGGCCATTGGCAGTAACCCTGTGGCTTTTCTCATCCCTTGCCACCGTGTCATTCAATCGAGTGGCATCATCGGTGGCTACATGTGGGGACCGACGCGAAAGACAGCCATCATCGGCTGGGAAGCGGCGAAGACGAATTCATAGTCCGTAAATCACATGACATTGTTTCCGAAAGATCCTACGTTTAATCTTTTGCCTCAGGACGGTATCGTTCATTATTGGGATAAACTCATGTCGCATGAACAGACGCAGCATTACCTTGATCGTTTGCTCGCCACTATCGAATGGAAGAACGATGAAGCAAAGTTTTTTGGCAAACACATTATTACAAAGAGAGAGGTGGCCTGGTACGGCGACAGTAGTTATTCGTATACATACTCCAACGCCACTAAAGAAGCCCTGCCCTGGACGAAAGAATTATTGGAGCTGAAACTCCTCACAGAAAACACTACAGGAGTTATGTTCAATTCGTGTTTACTTAACTTGTACCACGATGGAGACGAAGGAATGGCGTGGCATAGCGACGATGAGAAATCATTAGGGACGAACACTGTGATTGCTTCCCTGAGTTTTGGTGCAGAAAGAAAGTTTTCATTCAAGCATAAAGAAACTCAACAAACGCTTTCTCTCGTACTTGAAAACGGAAGTCTTTTGGTAATGAAGGGTGCTACACAAACCAATTGGTGGCATTGTTTGCCCAAATCAAGAAAGATTAAAAGTCCGCGCGTCAATTTGACATTCAGAACAATTGTTGGGCATCGATGAGAAACTTTTACCGGTCACTTGTCACTCACTGTCACTTAACTCCAAAATTATTTTTATCTTGAGTGCATGAAAGGATTATGGACAATTCTGTTATTGATGTGCTCTAACATTTTCATGACATTGGCATGGTATGGACATTTGGAAACCAAAAAGTTAAATCAACTCACCAAGTGGGGATTGTTCATGGCCATCATGGTAAGTTGGGGTCTGGCTTTCTTCGAATACATCTTTCAAGTACCGGCTAATAAAATAGGCTATGAAGAAAACGGAGGCCCTTTTTCTATGTTTCAGCTCAAGATGATACAAGAAATCATTTCCTTGTCTGTGTTTACTTTGTTTGTTTTATTTATATTCAAGAGCGATAAGCTCTCGTGGAATTACATTGCAGGATTTGTTTGCATACTTCTCGCGGTGTTTTTTGTATTTAAAAAGTGGTGATTTTATAAAATGAATACGTTGGAAGGAAAAGAAAAAACCGCATACTATCATCAGAAAGTTACGGATGTCATAGGAGAAGTTGGGAAAGTGGTACTGGGTCAGCAATACCTGATCAATCGCTTGTTGATTGGCTTGTGTACTGAGGGACATATTTTATTAGAAGGTGTACCCGGTCTGGCAAAGACACTCAGTGTAAACACACTTGCCCAGGTAGTTGATCTTAATTTTCATCGTATACAGTTTACACCCGATTTGCTGCCGTCGGATTTGATCGGTACAATGATCTATAATCAACACAGCGGGGAATTTGTGGTGAAGAAAGGTCCCATATTTTCCAATATCATTCTGGCTGACGAGATCAATCGCTCGCCTGCGAAAGTACAGTCGGCTTTACTGGAGTGTATGCAGGAGCGTCAGGTGACCATTGGTGAAACCAGCTATCAACTCGACAGACCTTTCCTGGTATTGGCTACACAAAATCCATTGGAGCAAGAAGGAACCTATCCATTGCCTGAAGCACAGGTAGACCGTTTCATGATGAAAGTAAACTTGTCTTACCTGGACAGAGAAACGGAATTGTTAGTGATGCGCAGAGTATCCAATCTGGAAGACAAACCCCAAGTAAAAAATATCTTAAACAGATCGGACATTTATGCTTTGCGTGAAGAAATCAATCGCGTCAACATCTCCGAATCATTGGAACGTTACATCATCGAATTGATTTTTGCTACCCGTTATCCCAAAGAATATAACCTGGGCGAAGAAGGAAACTACATTCAATACGGTGCGTCTACCCGTGCAGCTATCCACTTAAACAGAGCGGCCAAAGCCATGGCATTTTTCAACAAAAGGGACTTTGTCTTGCCGGAAGACATCAAGGAAGTCGCTCCCGACATCTTGAACCACCGTGTTATTCTCAATTACGAAGCGGAAGCAGAAGGTATTAGATCACTGGACGTGATCGCTGAGATACTGAAAAAAGTAACGATCAACAACGTATAGCAGAGTAAATAGAAAAAGGGACGAAGAACGATCATTGTCGTCCCTCGTCCCTCTTGGCTTGTCTCCTGTTTTTACAGGGTGTTTAATTTTGCTTTGACGACTTCCAATGCTTTTTGCATTTTCACCACTTCTTCTCCTGCTGCTTTTTGATCTCCCTTGTTGTTTTCAACGTCTTTATTCAGTTGTTGCAGCTCTGCCGCATTGTCTTTCAGTTGTTGTTCCAGTTTGCTTTTTTCCTGGCCGTTTTTAGAAATGTCTTTTACCAGGCTGGCCCCTTTGTCAATCTGTTTGTTTTGTGCTT
>DATHPB010000162.1:0-4379 GCA_035484295.1 Cytophagaceae bacterium | reverse complement strand
GCGGGTTGGTACAAGGAAGAGAACGGTCAGTAATTTTATTCAAAAATCGACTGTATATCCTCTTTACTCAAATTCTTCACAAAGCTCTCTTCCGTTGTGATCAACTCTTGCGCAAGACGCAGTTTGTTTTGTTGCAGCAATAAAATCTTTTCTTCCACCGTATTTTTTGTGATGAATTTGTAGGTAAATACATTGTTCTTCTGTCCGATACGGTAGGCGCGGTCTATGGCTTGTGCCTCGATGGCAGGGTTCCACCAAGGGTCAAGCAAGAATACATAATCGGCAGCGGTCAGATTCAATCCCAAACCACCTGCTTTCAAAGAGATCAGGAATATTCTCTTGTCTTCCGATTGCTGGAATTTGTCTACTTCCTTCTGACGTTCTTTAGTAGAACCGTCCAGGTATGCAAATGAAATGTCTTTTTCCTTTAAATAATCTGCGTACAACTGCAAATGTTTCACAAACTGACTAAAGATCAAAATTTTGTGATCTTCGGCCAACGCCCTATCCAGCATGTGCACCACGTCTTCCATTTTTCCGGAACCATCCGCGTATTCGCTTTCCGCCAGCACCGGATGGTTGGCAATTTGACGAAGACGCGTCAAGCCTTGCAACAAAAGGATCTGCGAAGCTCCTACACCCTTTTGTTCGATGGAGTCCAAAATTAGGTTGCGGTAATTGGACTTTACTTTTTCGTATTCTTTTTCCTGTTCCTCAGTCATGGAACAGTATTGTACGTTTTCAATTTTATCCGGCAAGTCTTTCACCACTTGCGATTTCTGCCGGCGCAATACAAATGGTTTGATGAGTGCGTATAGTTTTTTTGTTTTCAGTTCGTCGTGTTTTTTCTCGATCGGATTCAGAAATTCGTTTTTGAAAAAACGCTGAGAGCCCAATAAACCAGGGTTTACAAAAGACATCTGCGACCAGAGATCCAATGTGGAGTTCTCAATGGGAGTACCTGTAAGAATCAACCGATGCTTGCTTTTTAATTCGGTCACCGATTTCGCAATGATGGAATCGGGATTTTTAATCACCTGTGATTCATCCAGGATGACATAGTGGAAATAGACTTGCTTCAACAAGTCGATGTCCATACGCACGGTACCGTAAGATGTCAATACCAAATCATAATCACAAAACTTGTTGACATCCTTCTCACGGTGAATACCTGTGTAGTTCAGAATCTTCATGCCAGGTGTGAACTTGCGCGCTTCCATCTCCCAGTTGAAGATCAATGACGTAGGCATGATAAGCAAATTGGTACAGCCTTCATGATTCTCTTTTTGCTGCTGCAGCAAAGCCAGTGTCTGTACCGTTTTACCCAAACCCATATCATCGGCCAGGCAACCTCCAAAATTATATTCGGACAAAAAGTTCATCCAGTTGTATCCTGCTTTCTGGTAAGGTCTCAGTTCTCCGATAAACCCTGAAGGCAGTGCCACATCGTCGATCTGGTCGAAGTCACGCAGTTGTTCCAGCTTTTTATTGATAGAGACTTTCGCCAGGTTACCTGTCTCCAGTTCTTTCACCAGAGCCAGGTGATGCTTTTGAAGCAAGATCTGTCCGTCTCTATCTTCCACAAATGCAAACAACTCGGAATACTTGGAAAACCACTCTTCAGGAATAACGGCAATTTCTCCGTTAGGCAGGACAAATTCTTTTTTCTTCGCCTGAATATATTTCTTCAATTGAATGAAGGGAATTTCATAAGGACCGAAACGAACAATGGCATATACATCAAACCAATCGTTGTTTTCCCTTACCTCCAGGCTGATCGTAGAGTCGCCTACAAAATAGCGCTTGCCGTCGTTGCTCGCCTGGTTGATGGCAATGCCTCGTTCAACTAGTGCATTGTTCAGGGAGTTAAGTAAAGACAGGCCAAGTGATTTATCAATGACTTGTTTTCCTCTTTTAAAATCTATGTTGTGCGTTTTGAAAAACGCCAGGATATCTTTTTCCCAACTGGATTCTCGGATGATTTTATGAAACAATACATCGTCTCCGTTTTTCTCCACTTTCACAAAGCAAGGCAGCGAACTGTCTGCGGGGAAGGCATAGGCACCGTATTTAAAAGATAAGCTAAATACCAGTTTGTCGTCTTCCTGTATTTCCTCTGAGTGATCTCCGAACAAGCTGACTGGAGCCACAGCCGGCGCAAGTTCGGCAAAGGTCAGCAAGGCTGTCGGTGCATGTCGCTCGGTATTGATTCGAAATCCACGGGCCATTACGTCAAAGGAAGCAATCAGCGGACTGATGAACCGTTCGTAATAAGTGTCCTCCAGTTTTTTAGGAATGAGGATGTATTTTTTATTGAGGAAAGGCTTTAATTTATTGCCGTCTACATCTTTCTCAAAACTGTACATGGTGTTCTCCACCAACAACCAGGCCGGATTATTGCACACTAAGATCGCATTCTTACTTTGAAAGTCTACACGTTCTCCTTCGTACTTGATGGTCGGATAGTAATGCGTGTTGTCTTCGTTTCTTACAAAGTGAAAGATAACGGTCGCTTTCTGTGGAGCAATGGCAATGCGTTTCCAGGTAGGTTCACCGTCGTGTCCCATTTCAAACACCATTTTATCGCGGAGCAAATCCAGCACTTCCACCTTTTTACCTTCAATGTATGCGGCAATGGCTTCCTGAAGGATGTTGTCCCCTTTTTCCTTGTGGTAAACCTTTGCAAAAAATTCCGTGGCGGTTACTTTCTTGTTGCTGAACTTTTTGATGATGGAATCCTGCTGCATCGCATCCATGATCTTGATGAGTTTGAAATCTATTTCATCCAAACCCGATGCAAACTCGTCCGCATTCTTAAAAGAAATGTTTTGATGCTTAAGCGTCAACCGGCCTTTTTGATCAAGTTGCACTACGTACGACTCAAACAAATAGCCTAAGAACTCATGCTCCAGCAACGAGTAAATGATTTGAAACGGCTCTGTAGTTGATACTTTCATAGGTATACAATTTGCATATTAATGAAAATGCCGAGTAGTAAAAAGATAAAACTGATATTTATTCATCTCTTTCTTTATGAGTGATTTATAATGGAAAACGCAGAAGTCCTAACATCATATTTGCTACAGATTATTTGTTATCGGAAAAAAGCTTTTTCTTTGAAAAAATATGGATTCTCAAAAACATGCTTTTGACTCCTTTCTGGTGTATCATCATACACTGAAGTCCTTTCCAGGTGCACTCAACTGGTATGGCGATGACTATGCTTCCTTCGCAGCAACACTGGACCAAGTGATACAGCGAATGAAAGCCACTTCGTTGAAAAAAAACATTTCTCTTACTGTATACGTTTCCAATAAAAGCGTTCCCTCTGTGCAATTGGAAGAATGGAAAAATAATTACTGCATAGAAAAAACATTGGAACACCAAGCCGAATACCAACTCATGAAACGACAGGGTTATCAGTTTTTGGTGAAAGGGCTGCTCTTTTTATGGATTTGTTTGTCGATTGTTTACCTCCTCGATACGATGACAGCATTAGGAGAATATAAAAAAATGTTGGGGAAGGAAACCTTCTATTTTTTAGGATGGGTCATTCTATGGAAACCGGTAGAGATGATTGTATTCGAACCCTGGTTGGAAAGACATCATCTTAAATTATTAAAAAAACTGAAACAAACTTCCATTACTGTATTGCATGAGAATCGTATTTGAAATTCCGGGTGAACAAGTAAAGACCACTGTCTTTCATTGGAACCAAAAGTATTTGATCAAGTTCGAGGCCGGCATGTACGAACAAACGTATAAGGTAAGTGAGATGGACGTGACCAGCGACGAAGATATCCGCAAACTGATCGAAGACGAAACATTCCAAGCTGAATGGATGAAATGCTTTCGTCAGATGAATAGCGGACTACAAGAGGTGCTGGGGAAATTATAAACGCTACAACTCGTATACCTCATCCTTCTCGGGCATCTCCACACTCTTATAACCTTTTTCTGAAAGCTTTTCTTTGAACACTTCCATGCTTTCTTCCTCTCCGTGCACCAAAAATATCTTCTTCAGTTTCTTTTGATCAAACTGACCAACAAACTCCATCAGCCCTTGCTGGTCGGTATGTCCGCTGAACATGTCCGTGTAAAGGATGCGTGCTTCCACCGGTATGTCTCTCTTTTTCATGGAAATAATTTTCTTTCCTTGCATGAGCTCATTGCCTATCGTGCCTTCCGCAGAATAACCGATCATCAATATCGTGCAGTACGGATTGTTGAGGTTATGTCGTACGTGTTCGTTGATTCTTCCTCCTGCAATCATCCCTGAGGAAGAGATGATGATACAAGGTTCATAGTAATGCGACACCATCTTGGTTTCCTTGTAAGTTTTGATGTATACCATGTTGTCGAAATCAAACAATGTCCCT
>DATHPB010000161.1:0-9542 GCA_035484295.1 Cytophagaceae bacterium | reverse complement strand
TGAGTTTGTCGTACTGTATAGAATTGGCATCGCCTGACCATGAGGTCTCATATCCTATTTTTCGCAATTGTTGTGCTTGTGCAGCAATTGCACATAGAATAAACAGTAGTCCAAAGATGATTTTTAATGGTAAACGTAGGATTCGCATAACTTACTTATTAGGAGTTCATAACTAGTTAAAAAATAGATCCTGCTCCTGCTGGTTAAAACTGAGCGTTAAGACAAACATAATATAATTATTTGTATAAAAAATATAAACAAGTAAATATTTAATTGAAATAATATTAAAAAATATAAGTTAAGTGATATTAAATTATTGATACGTAAGTGTAAAAAGGTTGTTTGAAAGTCTCAAAAGAGGTTTTTTTAAGATAAAAGAGGTGCTGCCGTAATCATAAAAACACCTGATAAATTAACAAAAATGATTATCCGTATACATGGCTGAAGGTACATGAACAAACGACAAGCACCAAAAAACAAATAAATTCCAATAACCAAAACTTCAACTGTTTACGTTGTTTTTGATTTGGAGCTTGGATTTTATTTGAAATTTCAGATTTGTAATGGCATAAACCAGCGAGATGAATCAATGCATTTCAAGATTCGTTCTTCTGTATATTGTTTAAAAGGGCAGTATTGCAGTGACATTATCCTGCCCAATTGGTTCTATCCAAACTTCTGTATTGAATGGCCTCTGCAACATGTGCTGTTTCTATTGTTTCACTTCCTTCCAAGTCGGCAATAGTGCGTGATACTTTTAAGATACGATCGTAAGCTCTGGCTGAAAGTCCCAATCTTTCCATAGCAGTCTTCAATAATTTTTGAGCATTGTCGTTGAGTGGACAGACTTCTTTCACCATTGGCGAAGGCATCATGGCATTCGAAAATATCCCTCTACCTTGAGGAGTACTAAAACGTAAGGCTTGCAGTTCTCTTGCTTGTATGACACGTGTTCTGATGTCGTGACTGCTTTCCGAACGATTCGAAGAAACAATCTCTTCGAATTTTACAGGTGTTACTTCCACATGCAAGTCAATTCTATCCAATAAGGGTCCACTGATTTTATTCAGGTAACGTTGCACGACGCCTGGCCCACATACACATTCTTTTTCCGGATGGTTGTAAAAACCACAAGGACATGGGTTCATACTAGCAATGAGCATGAAATTAGCTGGAAACTCTACCGAAATTTTTGCTCTGCTAATGGTTACTCGTCGCTCCTCCAGCGGTTGACGCATGACTTCAAGTACCGTGCGTTTAAATTCTGGAAGTTCGTCTAAGAAAAGCACACCGTTGTGTGCCAAAGAAATTTCTCCTGGTTGAGGAAATCCACCACCACCAACCAGTGCCACATCCGAAATGGTATGATGAGGCGCACGATAAGGGCGTTCTGTAATTAAGGCATCGGTACGCCCGAGTTTACCTGCCACAGAATGAATCTTGGTTGTTTCCAATGCTTCCTCTAAAGACAAAGGAGGCAGGATGGTAGGAATGCGTTTGGCAAGCATTGTTTTTCCTGCACCAGGCGGGCCAATCATGATGGCATTATGTCCTCCTGCGGCAGCAATTTCTAGCGCACGTTTTATATTTTCTTGTCCTTGCACATGGGAAAAGTCTACTGAATACGCATTGAGTTCCTGAAAAAAGAGTTCTCGTGTATTGATTTTTACTGGTTCGATTTCTATTCGCTCTTCTAAAAAATCGATCGCTTCCATCACCGTATTGATACCAATGACAGTGATTCCTTGTACAATGCCTGCTTCTCGTTCATTGCTTTTAGGAAGAAGGATGTATTTGAATCCTTGACGTTTTGCTTCGATAGCAATCGGTAACATACCTTTTACAGGTCGCAAGTCTCCATTTAACGCCACCTCTCCCATGATGATGCACTCTTCTAATCGCTTACTTTTAAGTTGACCGGAAGCGTAGAGGATACTTAGTGTAATGGGAAGATCAAAAGCTGCGCCTTCTTTGCGTACATCTGCGGGTGCAAGATTGACCACTACCTTTTGACGAGGCAAAAAATAGTCATAGTGTTTAATAACAGATTCGATACGATGTACGCTTTCTTTCACTGCATTATCGGGTAAACCCACAATGAAAATTTTAGTGCCTTGTACAATGCTTGATTCTATTGAAACAATAAACGCACTGACGCCATGGACGGCTCCGCCATATGATTTTGCAAGCATAAAAAATGGTTAAAAAATTTCAGTTCTCGGTTAAAAAAAATGCTGTAAAAAATTAGATCAGATATAGTGATATAAAATGTAAGTGCTATCCTACACCGATTAAAATGCTTTTTCAATAAGACGCATAAAGATATGAATCACTTTGATGTGTACTTCTTGTATGCGGTCTGCAAAACCATTGTGTATGACATTCACACAGACGTCGGAAAGAGGTTTTAGTTTTCCGCCGTCTTTTCCTGTAAGACTCACTACTTTCATGCCTTTTTGTTTGGCCATGTTAGCAGCTTCTATTACATTTTCAGAATTACCGCTTGTACTGATAGCAAGTAATACATCACCCGGTTTACCAACTCCTTTTATGTACCTTGAAAAAATTTGGTTGTATCCATAATCGTTACCGGTACAAGTAAGATAACCTGGCTCTGATATGGCAATGGCTGCAAAAGGTTCTCGGTCTTCTCTGTATTTTCCGGTAAGTTCTTCTGCAAAGTGCATGGCATCACAATGTGAACCTCCATTGCCACAAGAAATCAATTTCCCTCCATTTTTTAAACAGTATACCATTACTTCTGCTGCAATCTCTATGGCTTTGAGATTATTCTCGTCAGAGAGAAACTTTTCCAGAACAGCAGATGCTTCCTGTAAGTCGTGTTTGATAGTAGAAGTAGGCATGGTATTCAGTTTTTATTTTTTAAGTCTTCAGTAGATACTGAAAACTACCAGGATTCGTCTTCGAAATCTTCGTCTTCTTCGTCATCGAAGTCATCCAACGGATCTTCTAAATCATCTTCGTCTAGATCGTCTTCATCAAAGTCTTTGATTTCATCCCAGTCTTCCACGTCTTCTTCGTCCCAACCTTCTTCTTCAAAATCATCGTCCTCATCTTCATCTTCATCCTCTTCATCAAGGTCCTCGTCGTCCTCTTCTTCTTCCTCTTCTACTTTTTTCTTAGCTAACTCGATAAGCAATGTACCGTTCTCTATATCGATAAGAGAATGGTTTAACAACGTGGTTTCAGAATCTGAAACCAACACATCTTTCATTTCGATAACATGTTTCATAAAGTGATGTATTAACGCTCAAAACTATATAAAAAACAGATTTGTGTACTAAAGAAATAAAAAAAATATTTCATTTTTTTATTTCCACGTACCTACAACAGTAATGCCTCCCTTGGTTTTTTGTCCAAGAGTTACATTTATCTTAGTGTCAAGTGGTAAGAATAAATCAACTCTCGACCCGAATTTTATAAATCCTAACTCCTCAGTTTGCACGGCTTTATCGGTTTCTTTGATGTACCATACAATTCGTTTAGCCAACGCTCCTGCAATTTGTCTTAGAAGCAGCGTTTTCCCATCTGTACGTTCTATTACGACAGTTGTTCTTTCATTGTCTGTACTTGCTTTGGGATGCCAAGCGACAAGATAAAGACCAGGATGGTATTTGAAATACTTAATGATTCCACTTATTGGATGACGATTCACGTGCACGTTAATCGGTGACATGAAAATGGATACCTGAATGCGTTTGTCTTTAAAATATTCCGGCTCGAATACTTCTTCGATCACTACTACCTTACCATCTGCGGGAGCAATGATCAGGTCATTTCCGGTTACCCATGCGCGAGACGGAGATCTGAAAAACTGAAGTACAACAAGAAAGATCAGTAAGGAAACAGATGCAATAATGCAACTTCCCGGTGAGCTTAAAAACAAAACCCCCACTGTAGAAACAGCAGTCAAAGCAAGAAATAAAACGAGAAGTAGTGTCCTGCCTTCCTTGTGAATGATCATAGAGTTAAATTATAAATATAGAATTGCAAATATAACTAAAACTTGCAATCAGTAAACACCCCGTAATTTATATGTTTGTGCTACCTTATCGATGGCAACTATATAAGCAGCTGTTCTCAATGGCACCTGGTATTCCTTTGACACTTTATACACATTGTCAAAGGCTTCTTTCATGATACGGTCGCTTCGTCTATTGACACGTTCAAGCGGCCATCGCATGCCCAATCTGTTTTGGACCCACTCAAAATAAGATACGGTTACTCCACCCGCATTGGCTAAAATATCTGGTACAACAGTTATCCCTTTTTCATTGATGATTTCATCTGCTTTCGCGTTGGTCGGGCCATTCGCTCCTTCTACAATAAGTTTGGCTTGAATTTTCGACGCATTTGACAATGTAATGACATCCTCTTTAGCTGCCGGTACCAGGATATCAGTTTTGCAAGTGAGCAAATCGTCGGCGTGGTCCATCTTGTCTGCGCTGCCAAAACCTTCTAGGGTTCCGTTGTTTTCATCGCGATAGAGTATCGCTTCTTTGATGTCGATTCCACTTTCGTTCCAGTAAGCACCGCTGATGTCAGAGATGCAGACGATTTTGATACCGCGTTCGCTCAATAGTTTTGCCGCGTTCGAACCGACATTACCAAATCCTTGTATTGCACAGGTAGCTTTGTTGGGATTCATGCGTAATTTTTGCATGGCAGCAAATGTACTGACCATGATTCCACGACCGGTTGCTTCTGGTCTTCCTAAAGAACCTCCCAATACCAGCGGTTTTCCCGTGACAACGGCAAGTGTAGTCTGTCCCTTGGTTTTTGAAAATTCATCCATGAGCCATGCCATTTCTGATGCGCTTGTTCCCATGTCCGGTGCTGGAATATCTTTATCTGCTCCAAAAATATCTGCCATGGCTAGTGTATAAGAGCGAGTCAATCGTTCGATTTCTCCTTTCGACATTGCTCTTGGATCGCAGGTGATACCTCCTTTTGCTCCTCCATACGGAATATCCACTACAGCACATTTCCATGTCATCCAGGCGGCCAGTGCTTTGACTTCGTCCAGGTTGACTCCCATGTCATACCGAATACCTCCTTTAGAAGGCCCCAACACTGTGGAATGAATGACGCGGTAACCCTCAAAAACTTTTACCTTACCGGAGTCCATGGTTACCGGTAAAGACACAATGACTTGCTTTGCAGGATTTTTTAAGACACTATATGTTTCAGGATCAAGGCCCAGAATCTGTGCTGCTCCGTCAAACCGAGACATCATGGATTCTAACGGGTTTTCTTTTTCATGTATAGAAGTGGAGGAGGTAGCCATAAGATCTGTTTTTGTGAGTTAAACGGTTTCTCAAATAAAATGGTTAAGAAACGAATACTTTCAAATACATTAATAAAAATGGTGAAGCAATAAACAGGCCATCAAAGCGATCTAAGAAACCTCCATGACCAGGGATGAGATTGCCTGAGTCTTTTACAGAAAGGTTTCGCTTGAATAAGGACTCTACAAGATCTCCGATGCTACCAAACACAATAATGATCAAAGAGAGTATAACCCAGTTGAGAAGAGAAAGATGAGGGAAGAAATGGGCACATGTCCATGCAATTCCTAGACTAAATAATGCTCCGCCTATACTGCCCTCCCAGGTTTTTTTGGGAGATACGCGTTCAAATAATTTATGTTTCCCGAAAGATACGCCACCGATGTAGCCCCCAATATCATTGGCCCATAGTAAAAGTAAGATTCCCATGACGACGGTATAATCATAAGTACCGTGAATAAAAGCGGCAGAAGAAAACAAGGCAAGAGGCAAGGCAATGTATAAAACCCCCAGGAAAGTATTGGCGATTCTATGAAAGGGATTGGTATTGGTTTGAAACAATTCAATCAAAAATAATAAAAATACAAAGGCAACGACCAGGTAATAATAATTGGAAGTTAAGGTGTTATTTTGAATGAGATAATTGATGGAGAAAAGTAAAAGACCTGATGCAACGGCAAATAGTCGGTTGAGGTGTATGTGTGATCGATGCAGGAGGTGAAAGAATTCGGTGAGTGCTATTCCGCATATCAGGGAAAATAAAAGAAGAAAAGTCCATTCGTTGTAAAGGACTCCTGTCACCACTACCGCTGCTCCAATTAGACCAAAGATAATTCTTAATGTCAGGTTACTGAGTTTATTCATGACGGATAGGAGTTCTTCTTAATTTATATCTTGCCATGCACAGAGCATGAGTGATTATGTTGTTACTGGTTGTTGCCGTATGAGTTTGTAATACACAAAAAGAAACACAGCCTGAGCAACAATATATGCGATAAAAAAACGAATATCAAACAGAGTGTTTTCGCTTTCAGAAGTATTTAAAAAAGAATTTTTGTAGAAGGCTGAAACCACCAATGTTAAGGCATTGTTGGTGAAGTGCATAGCGATGGGAACCCATAGGCTGCCTGTCCATAGGTAACAGTATCCAAATAAAACCCCCAGCAGCATGCGCGGTAGGAATCCAAAAAATTGAAAATGAATAAAGCTGAATATAAAACCACTTACCCATATAGCCAGGTGCTTATTGTTCCATATATGCTGGAGTTCATTTTGAACAATACCTCTGAACACCAATTCTTCGCCTACTGCAGGAATAATGGCTACTACAATAAATACCAATAGAAAATGAAACGGTCCATTGTATTGAACTAAGATGGCTGTTAAAGCGGCAGCACTTTTCTCTGTTTTATTCATCATGTCTTCAATCGAATGAAGAGCATCGGGTAAGGACATGTTTTTATTGAGCAAAGAAAGCTGTTCGATCATAGGAATGGAGACCATCAGCAGGATTACGGAAGCGGTCATGTACCATATTTGCCTTGGAACTGCTCGAAGCAAGCGGGAAGGAGTTTCGTAAGAACGGAAGTAATTCAGGTAAAGAAGAGGCAGAACAACAAATCCTAACAACATTCCCACTCCTTGTACCAACACAAGAATCAGCTGTATGTGTGGAATAAGCGCTAATTTTTCCGGATGGGTAGCAAAATCACCTGGTATATGGACAAGTTCCAATAGTAAAATTTCTCCCGAGGCTTGCATGATAAGGAAAAAGCCTGCCATGCGTAACAGTACACCTAGAGAAAGTATTGTATTAGAGAAGAATGTACTATTAAATGTATTCATGAATATGTAAATTTACTTAATAAAAATGATTATAAAATACCGTGGTAAGGATAGGCGACATTACATTTGAAAATTTTCCGTTATTACTGGCTCCTATGGAAGATGTCAGTGATCCACCATTTCGTGCCGTTTGCAAAGAACAAGGGGCTGATATGATGTACACGGAGTTTATCAATGCTGACGGCTTGATTCGCGAAGCGGATAAAAGCGTGCAAAAGTTGGATATCTACGATTATGAGAGACCTATCGGGATACAAATTTTTGGAGATAAAATTGACGCCATGCGTGAAGCGGCTGCCATCGCGGAAGCATCGGGACCTGAATTGGTAGATATCAATTATGGTTGTCCGGTAAAAAAAGTGGCATGTAAAGGGGCTGGAGCAGGTATTTTACTGGACCTTCCTAAAATGCAGACGATGACTTCTGAGATTGTAAAACGTTGTACTTTGCCGGTTACTGTCAAAACACGTCTGGGGTGGGATTATGAAAACATCAAAATCATGGAAGTGGCACAGCGTTTACAAGATGTAGGCATTCAGGCGCTCACTATTCATGGCCGCACACGTCAGCAGATGTATAAAGGCGAAGCGGATTGGTCACACATTGCGCAGGTAAAGAACAGTGCCAATATTCACATTCCTATTTTTGGAAACGGGGATATAGACAGTCCTCAAAAAGCTTTGGAATATAAAAATAAATACGGTGTCGATGGCATCATGATCGGTCGCGCCGCTATCGGTTATCCTTGGATATTCAAGGAAATCAAGCATTACTTCAAGACTGGAGAACTCTTGCCTCCTCCCGATATGGAAGAGCGTGTGCGAGTATGCAAAAAACACCTTGACTTTTCTGTGCAATGGAAAGGAGATCGTCAGGGAATTTTTGAAATGCGTACGCATTATACCAATTACTTCAGGGGAATCTCTCATTTCAAACCATTCAGGACGCGTCTTGTCGAGGCAGGTTCTTACAATGAAGTCGCTGAAATCTTAGATCAGATTGTTAATACTTCTTTTGAAGTCGTTGGCTGATATAAAAAATAAAACCACCAGATAAAGAACTCGGAGGTTTTATTTCCTATCAACTTAAAGGCATTTTTAGAATTATTTCCAAGACAGGATACAATTCTTATATCTTTCAATTGTCTCTTGTTCCTTTCAAAGGATTTTGGTGAAATATCTTTTGCAGGTATACCAACAATTCCGGATGGCGTTTTTTAAATTCTTCAGGAGCAACAAAAAAATATTCGCTGGCTACCGCGAAAAACTCTGCATCATTAGTCAGGGCATAAGGTGATAGATCAGAAGATCCTTCTCTTATCTTCTTTACTTCTTTGTGCATTTCCGACAACCAGGGATCCCTGGTTTGTTTATCCAATAGGATTTCAGGTACTCCGTCTACAGCGCCATCTGTCTTATCCAGCAAATGTGAAAACTCATGGATGCCAACATTATGGTGTGCATTGGTTTTTTGAAATCCCTTTATTAGATCAGGTTTCGATAACATCACCACTTGACTCAAGAGGCCATCTCCTACCATACCGGAGATGCGATCTTGAGTGTTAGAAGGGTGAAGAAAATTGTCGTCGAAAGTGTTACTGTACAACAAAACTTCTTTGATCATGGGATAATTGTAGCCGTCAAATGCGAAAGCGGGAATAACTGCGGATGCAGCTACCATCACTTGTGTGCGATCGTCTATTGTGACATCCACACCTGTTATCTTCTTTTCAGACAGGAATAATTGTATTCTTTTTTCAAATGCCGTCTTATCTTCTATGGAAAGTAGATTGTAGTAATTGACTTCTTCTTCCAATGTGTTTTTCCATTGAGGCGGGAATGCCGTTTCTTGAGGTACCTTCTTCAACCAACTTAAAAGAGCTGTGCCAATAAAAATGGTTAGTATAATCCAGACTACAATCATGTTTACCTTTCTTGTTTTGACATAAAAATAGCCTTGCAGCATTTTTGATACAAGGCTATTTCATGATTTTATAAATAGATAATATTATACACCTTCCGCTATTACTTCCGTAACCTCAGGAATCATACGTTTCATCAGGTTTTCAATTCCAGCTTTCAATGTCACGGTAGAGGAAGGACAACCGCTGCATGAACCTTGCAGCTGTACTTTTACAACACCGTCTTCAAAAGAGTGGAAGTTGATGGCTCCTCCGTCTTGTTCTACCGCAGGACGGATATATTCGTCCAAGATCACTTTTATTTTACCGACAATTTCTGATTCACCTTCTATTCTTTCATTGGTAGATACTTCGGGCATGGTTTTAAATAAAGGCGAACCTTCTTCCAGATAACCTTTGATCAATGCTTTGATCATACCTGTGATTTCGATCCAATCGATGTTCTCTGATTTTGTAATGGTAATGAA
>DATHPB010000160.1:0-3921 GCA_035484295.1 Cytophagaceae bacterium | reverse complement strand
CAGCCAATATTGTCATCAAAAAATTAAAAGGCGAAACCTACGATTGGGAAAAAGAATTCATGGAACCTACATTGAAAGGCGTGAATGTATTCCGCTCTTATGTGATGGGTTGGTACGACGGAACGCTTCAGGATATCTTCTTTGCCAGCAATACCAAACTGGAATTTAAAAACCAGATCTGCTCTGTACTCGCAGGCTACGTGTGGGACGAGATGAATCCATTTGTAAAAAAACACGATACCTTGTTGAAGACCCTTTCTGAAGTGATTAAAGTACAGGCGGCCAATTAGTATTACGCACTGATCTGAATAAATAAAAGGTCTCGCTTGCATAGCGAGACCTTTTATTATAAGTATTCATTTTCACTTCCAGAACTTGTAGAAATTATACCATTGAGTCGGATACTTCAAGAGCATTTTTTCCAGGTTGATAATGTATTCCTCTAGCAAGATTTCTGCTTTTTGTCTTTTCGTTTTGCCCTCGTCCCATCCGGCTTTTGGAGGATAGGCATACAAATGATAATGCGTAGACGTGTCTTTCATCGCGTATACAAAATAAACAGGCACTTCGTATTGTACTGCCAGAAAATAAGGCCCGATGGGAAATTCCGCAGGTTTTCCGAAAAAAGGCTTGACCATGCTCTTGCTGCCTTCTACAAACCGATCTCCGTGTATACAAATGATTTCATTGCGCACCAGAGCCTCTGATATCGCATAGATGTGAGAGAAATTGCTTTCGTCGACTACAATGATGTTGAAGTTTTTTTCTTTGACCACACCGGATAATACTTCTTTGATTTTCTCGTGTTCGGCGTCGTACATGACGATGTTTATTTTCTGCTGAATACGCTCCAACAGATGCCCTGCAATTTCCCAATTGCCGATGTGTGCAGAGATAAGGATTCCACCTTTGCCTTGCTCGGCCATTTCACGCAGGTAATATTCATTTTCAAAATCAAAGCTGAACTTGGCGTCGATTCCCGCCATGACAACGGTTTTATCAAGCAAGGTTTGTCCGAAATTATAATAGTTTTTATACACGAGCCACCAAGTGTACAAAGAACTAAACGATAAAATGTTTTTGTAATAAAAGCGAAGAGGTCTATTACTCTTCCAGGAGAAAAAAAGGTAATACAGAGAAACGAAGCGTAATAAAAAATAGGCAAATCCAACGCCCAGCAACCTTAGTGTATATACAAATATCCTATACCCTAAAGCAGTGCCCTTGGATTTGCCTTCCCAATGTGATGACATTAAGCTACTGCTTTCTCTCCTACTTTTCTTTCGATCAGATCGTAAAAATCCTGGAAAGTATTTACACCTGTAAAGTCTTCCGCTACTACTTTAAAACCAAATGTAGTTTCGATGATCACTACCAGGTCTACGTAGTCCAAGCTGTCTAGTTCCAATGTATCTTTCAATACAGCTTCAGGAACAATCTTGTCTGCATCAACTTCGAATTCTTCTACCAGGAATTCGTTGATTTTATCAATGATTTCTGATTTAGTCATAATTGTATCTATTATCGGGTATTAATATTTTTTAACAACCAGTGTGGAATTTGTACCTCCGAATCCAAAGGAATTAGATGCAAAGATATCAATTTTTTTCTCAACAGGCTTACTGATGATGTTCAATTTTGCAGATTCTTCATCCGGTGTTTCAAAATTGATATTGGGTGCAATAAAACCGTTTTGCATCATGAGCATGGAATATACCACTTCACTTGCCCCTGCCATCCAGCATTCATGACCTGTCATAGACTTGGTAGAACTTACAGGGGTATTACACCCTCCGAATACATGGTGAATGGCTTTGGCTTCCGCATCATCACCTACCGGTGTTGAAGTAGCATGTGCATTGATGTAATCTACCTCCTTCGCCAAAATATTGGACTCTTTCAGGGCCATAGCCAGCGAACGTCCCGGGCCTTCTGCATTAGGAACAATAATATGATCTCCGTTGGAAGAAAAACCATAGCCCAGTATTTCAGCCAAAATAGGTGCTCCCCTTTTTACTGCCGATTCGTAACTTTCCAATACCAGGGTAGCCGCTCCACCACTGGGAACCAGACCGTCTCTGTTTTTATCAAATGGTCGTGAAGCTTTTGTAGGATCGCTCTCCATGGTAGAGAAAGCACCGATGCCATCAAAACTTCCGTACACTATATCGTTGACCTCTTGCGCACCTCCGCAGATGACACGTTCCTGAAGTCCCATACGGATAAACATAGCACCCAAACCTATAGCATGAGAACCACTCGCGCAAGCTGCACTGATAGTCATGTTGATGCCTTTCAATTTAAATAATGTGGCAAGGTTCATCGTGACCGTAGAGTTCATGGATTGAAACACAGAACCAGAACCCAACAGCGTGGTATCTTTTTTCGCACGGATCAAATCAACTGCATCAATGACAGGCTGAGCAGAACTATCGTTACCGAATAAAATACCCGTTTCGTTTTTTTCTAAAAAATCAAGATCAAGACCAGCATTCTTCAAGGCTTCCTGTGTAGACACGTAAGCATATAAAGCTTGTTCCGGCATGGATACTCTCGCTCTTCTATCGATTACCCCCTTGAGATTGGGAACCTCGAGAATGCCAGACAAACCCGATCTGTAACCCATGTCTTTCCTGGACTGTAAAAATCCTATGCCCGACTTACCTGTTCTGAGAGATTCTGTAACCTCTGTCAGGTTTTGACCAAGACAAGAATATATTCCGATACCTGTTATTACTACCCTATTCATTGTGTATTATGTATACAAACCTCCATTGATCGCAATCACTTCTCCCGTGATGTAAGCTGACTTTGGTGAAACCAAAAAGCCAACTACAGAAGATACTTCTTTTGCTTCTCCAAACCTATTGAGCGGAATCATTTTTTTAAATTCCGCTTCATTGATGTTTTCTGTCATGTCTGTCACAATGAATCCAGGAGCTACAGCATTCACTCTTATCCCTCTTCTTCCTACTTCCTGTGCCAGTGATTTCGTAGCTGCGATTACCGCTCCTTTTGCAGCGGAATAGTTTACCTGGCCCGGCATGCCTTTGATTCCGGACAAGGAAACAACATTGACAATATTGCCGCGTTTCATTGAAAGCATGTCTTTTACAATGTATTTGGTTACATTATAAAAACCTTTTAAACTCACGTCCAGCACAGTATTCCATTCTTCATCCGACATCCAGAAAAACAAATTGTCTTTCCTGATTCCCGCATTGTTAACCAACACTTCTATCGTTGCCTTAGGATTAGCAGCTTTCCACGCATTCAACTTTGTTTCCACTTCCGGACCATCTGCTACATTGAATTGTAAGGCTTCTGCCTGACGACCTTTTTCTTTTACCATAGCTACAGTTTTACCTGCTTCTACTGCATTGCCCTGAAAGTTTACCAGGATATCAAAACCCATCTCTGCCAGTTCCAAACAGACTTCACGTCCTATTCCTCTTGATCCACCTGTCACTAAAGCGAATTTGCCTTCCATTATAGTTATTTTATAAGTGCTAGATTTTCATTTTTAACAAACTCTACAAACGCATCGATATGATCCGATAACTCTCCGTCTGTAGAAAAGTCAGGCAGTATGCCAATACATTTATCGTACAACATTCTGGCTGCATCTGACATCTGATCTCTGGCATTCAGTACCTTCATCGCTTGTATGACAGCCATCAACTCTATACCTATGACCTGGTAACCATTCTCAATGACCTTTTTCGTCAACAGGGCAGAATTGGTGCCCATGCTCACGATATCTTGGTTATCGTTATTGGTCGGTATGCTGTGTACATACATTGGAAAGCACAGCGTTTGATTTTCCGCCGCAGTAGATGTTGCCGTAAACTGTATCGCTTGCAATCCGAAATTGAATCCCAATTGTCCACCATTGATGAATGCAGGAAGGAAACCGTTCAA
>DATHPB010000159.1:0-2253 GCA_035484295.1 Cytophagaceae bacterium | reverse complement strand
TGATTACTTGCGCTGTGTTATTGTCAAGCAGGTAAGCCCTCAACCAGCGATAGTCATAGCGTATGCCTGCTTCTAGTGTCCATTTGGCCTTGCTCCATTTTTCGATGGCAAATAGTCCACCTCCATAATTTCTAAAATTCGGAATCAACATCTCATACGCGCGCACATTAGCTTGTGTGATGCCATTGAAACCTATGCTTCCGGAAATGTTTTTTACTTTAGGGTGTTTATAGATGACATCCAGCGTATGCGAAACAAGACTCAGATAAAGTTCAGGATTTAACCTCCCGTTCAAAGGAACATAATCGTATTCTGAACGTACGTTTTGCTGACGCGCGAATATCACATCCACTCGATGGTGTTTGCTCAATTTTAGAAATACATTGGTTTTGAAGAGATCGTGTTTGACTTGCTGGTAAGGCCTGTCGATGGTGTAACTGAAGTAAGAAGGTGTAATGGGTTCAGGTCTATTGATGGCCGCGTTGATATCGGGTAATGTTTCGGCATGTGTACCGGTGAAAACACCTAACTTTGTGTTGAATTCGCTGTAGTACAATTCAGCGCCATAGTTTTCTTTTTTATATCCTAATGTACCCGAGAAATTGATTTCCTGAAACCCTGTATTCTCTAAATAATAATGGGGTGTTTTAGAGTTACCTGCTCTGCGGTACGTCCCTTGAGCCCTCCAGCTTAAGCCGGATAATTTTTTTCCAAAAGCTCCCTGTAAAATACCAGATGTCACACCCATGCGGTTGTTGCTTGCTCCGACCATATTGATTTCACCGCTTACTCCCGGAGTTGTTGGCATATTGGCCGGATCAACCAAGATGACTCCACCGATGGCATCTGAACCATAACGTACACTACCAGGACCTTTGACGACGGTCAACTTTGTCGCAACAAAAGGATCTATCTCGGGCGCATGTTCCGAACCCCATTGTTGTCCTTCTTGTCGAATACCGTTGTTGAGGATCAATACGCGGTTGCTGTGCAAACCATGAATGACAGGTTTGAAGATAGAAGGACCGGATTGAAGGGTGTATACACCGGATAATGTTTGTAAGGCTTCTCCTAACGTACCTCCTCTGGTCTTTTGTAATTCTATTCCTTTGATCTCTGTTTGTGAAAGCGTCAGGATTTCTTTTTTTTCCTGTGCCTGTCCGTTGACTTGTACTTCCTGGATCTCCCGCACTTCTTCTTTCATGAGAAAATGCTGGTGAATATTTTGTGTGAGAACAACGATGGATGTCTCTGTTTTAAACCCCAGGTAACTTATGCGAACAATATAAGTGCCTTCGCAAAGTTTTGGAAAGATGAAATTACCGGTACTGTCGGTTTCTGTTCTTGTATTTGTTTCCAGCAGGTAAATGCTTGCATAACTCAATACCTCGCCATTTGAGGTATCAAGAACTTTTCCACTCAAAATAAAATTGCAGGCTTGCTGAGCACAACCCAGGCGACACAGCATCATCAAATGGACAAGCCATGCGGTCTTTATGAAAGATTTCACAAAACAGAAAATTAATTAAGCCAAATAGACAGACCTCTTCTTGGAAGAAGAGCTACAACCTGTGAAAGTTGTATTAAAGAAGGCTTGAAACGGGAGGTGCTCTTAAGGAAGAAAAAATGACCTGAATAGCTTGTTTCAGGAAAAGGGTAAAGAGTTGGAGTATACCTAAGCAAACCAAGAAATCAGTAAAGGCAATTGCAATCTGGGTATCAATTGGAAGTGAAGCTTTTTCTATATCGCAAGCGAAACAATCGTTGGATGAATGCGAAATACTTGCAGAGGTTTGAGTCCTGGGACTTGCCGCATGGTGATCGTGCAATAGAGGAACGATCGTTTTCTGAAAAAGAAAAACGGCCAGTAAGGTATAAGCAATTACCTTCAAATAAATCCTCTCATCTTTTATATGCAACATTGTTGCAATAATAAAATAAAGGAAATTTAAATGCAAGAAGAGCGTACAAAAAAGTAAGGGCGACAGTAAGAACAGTGTTATACTTAAAAAAATGGCCTGTCAGAAGACAGGCCAAGGATAAGAGTTACGACAAAAGATTATCAAATACTTCGGCCAACTTGCCTACCGTATGTACTTGTATGCCGTACTTTTCTTTCTCGATGCCCTTGGCATTGAGGCGGGAAATAAAAATATGTTTGAATCCTAGTTTTTCCGCTTCGGAGATACGCTGTTCGATGCGATTCACGGTGCGGATCTCTCCACCGAGGCCAATTTCACCGGCAAAACAAAC
>DATHPB010000158.1:0-8708 GCA_035484295.1 Cytophagaceae bacterium | reverse complement strand
AATAATACTATGAAAAAGTTTTTTTCGGATTACGTTACTTATGGGCTATATCCAACCCTTTTGACAATTACACTATTAATTACTATCCTTTCCATAAATCAAGGTTGGGATTACAAGATTGTGTATGCAGCAACAACCGTTTTCCTTGTTCTTACTTTAGTAAGTACCGAGACTGTTTTGCCACTATCAAAAGATTGGTCAATGACTAAGAAAAGTTTTTGGCGTGATTTAAAATATATATCAGTTGATGCACCAACGATTGCCATTGCAAAAATTGGATTTGGCTGGCTGGCAATTTACTACAGTGAGCATCATACAGGATTTTTCTCTCATTCTCCAATCCTACTTAGTACTATTGCTTTTCTTCTTGTATTTGAATTTTTCCAATATTGGTACCATAGATTAAGTCATACGAGTAAAGGAAAATTGGGTAAGTTTCTTTGGAGAGTTCATTTGGCTCACCATTTGCCAGATAAGGTTTATGTAATGATGCATGCTGTTTTTAATCCTGTTAATGCATTTATCACTGCCACAATAATTCAAATTCCTCTTATCCTTCTTGGAATTTCACCAGAAGCTGTTTTAGCTGCAACTTTACTTATTGACCTTCAAAGTTTGATTTCTCATTTCAATGTAAATGTTAAAGCTGGTTGGTTGAATTATATATTCATTGGAACCGAGACTCATCGCTATCATCACAGTGCCAATAAAAATGAAGCCCAAAATTATGGAAACACCTTGGCTATATGGGATATTATATTCGGTACCTTTTATTATAGGCCCAATGAAGTTCCTGAAAAATTAGGTGTCGGTAATCCGCAAGCCTATCCGACATCGGAAAATTTACTTGAAGTAATTAGCCTGCCTTTCAAAAAATAAAAAAGCTTTTGAGTAGAATTCATGTCCTTGTAATCATCAATTCTTGTATTGATACTCTCCTTATCTGTGTAGCAAAGAAATAAATCTTCACACAAGCCAACAACATGTCCGCTCTTTTAGTATAACAAATCGTCTTTCGGCATAATCGCTTCAAGTGCGTTCTCAAAGTTAAATTCATACGCTCTATTCTGTTGGTCAGGTAACGATCAGGTTTATGAATGTCTTTTCCGATCAGGTTGGGATAACCGCTGTATCCATCCGTATAAATCCGTTTAGGATCAAAAGCGAGTACTTTATCTACAACCGGTTTTATGCATTCATTGTTTCGATTACCTACTGCTACATCTACTACTTCTCTGCTGTATTTTGCAATGGCATAAATTACCCATAAATTTTTACGATAATCTGGACACAATTCATCCATTTCATAAGTTAAACCTTGTCTTCCTTTGAATGTGCTTCCAAGTGCGTCCGCAATCTGTCTGATCTTAAGAATAACAGTGGTGTTGGAAATGCTTAACAAATAACCAATATCACGTATTCCATTGCCACGGATCAAGTGTCTGATGATGTCTTTTTCTATCGATAAGTCACAAGCCTTGTAGGTATATTTTACTTGTTGGTATTTTTTACAGGATTTACAGTAACACTTCTGTCTACCGTTTTGTTGCTTGCCTGCTTTCACACACTCTTTTTTGCAATACCTGCATTCCATCATTTTATATTGTCTTTTTTTATCAGATAATCTGTAACATAAGAATTCTACATCTTTTGCTAACCTCCGTCGGTATCTTATTCAGATGTCAGGTGTAAAGCATTAAGTTATACAATCTTCTTCTTTTATGCGATCCCCGGGCGGACGCCCTATATGGAAAAAGGGGCACCGACGGACGTCGGCGCCAGCGTTGTTATGATCACCTGCATTGTGAAACATTACTCATCAGATAATCTGTAACACAAGGTTGTAAAATACTTATCATTTTAAGAAATAACGCATAAAAAAAGAGGCTCTGTTTATTTTCAGAACCTCGTTTCTTATTTTTTCTTCTCTTACCCTTTATGATTATCAAATGCTTGCACTCCTCATTTTGAAAAACAGATAATCTGTAACACTACCAACCCGAGCGGGACGCTCTATGAACTTTAGGGCACGAGCAGGATGCTCGCGCCAGCGGGGATAATCTGTAACACTACCTACTAAATTGTTATTGGAGTAAAAAGAACGATCCAATCGAATAAAATCAAAAATAAAATCATTCCTAAAAAGAACAGCGCTATTTCTAAACTATTGTATTTGTTATTTAACCTACTAATGATGTAAAAATCATATTTTTTTTTCCTTAAAATACTACTATTAATCCCAAAACTGATTATAAAAGGTAAAAACAAACTACAAACTAAAATTTTCTCATCCCATTTAAAATGATTAAACACTCCTATGATTTTAAATAATAAGAATAATAAAAATAAACTTATGTAAAAACTAAAATAATAGTATGCAACAATCATTATACGCTCCTCACCACTATTAATTCTACGCGATATTCTATAGAAAACATAATAAGAGATATCATAAAGTTTTTTTAACATATTATATCATTTATTCTTTATAAAATCCTTTTAAGCCTCTAATTAATCTTGAGGTATTTATTTTTCTATCCAATTTTGTGTATTCAAGAAACGTTTTTGGAGTATATCCATACATATCAAGAACACCATACGCTAATACACCTGTAAGTACAAATGGATTAGAAAGAGTAGCAACACCTAAACCTATGCCTACTGCTCCATCAACGACATCTCCAACTGTCATATTGTTTGAAAGTGCTTTTACACTCAAATTTACACTAGCAAACACAGCCGAAGCAACTCCTACTGTCTTATTAAACTTACTTATTGGACTTTTTTCTATTTGATCGAGAAGTTTGGATACTTTTCCTAAACTTGTTAGAGTGCCTCGATTTTGTAAAGCTCGTACTTCAAAACGAGCAATGGTTTCTGCGGATCCTGTAATTGACCCTGCTCCTCCTAATCCAACAGAAGCTATTTTATTCACATTATCAACAATATCAGCCATTTTTTTCGAAATAATAGGCTTATTGCGATTTAAATATTTTGCATAATTAGAATTAGAATAAAACTCTGATGCTGTAGGATAAATATTTTCTTGATCTGAAGATTCAAGTATTCTTTCACCTTTTTCATTAATGTCAGTGAATGTACTTGCAATATATTTCCAGTTCAAATTTGCTCCTGTAGGCAAAGGTTTGCTCGGATATTGATAAAAATAATCCCCATGATTATCTATATACCATCCTCTTTCAGTATTGTTTAAGTTTTCACTGGATTCTAAACCATCTATGTCTATAGCAAGTATGGGCATGTTAGAAGCATATTGATATGGAGTGTAAAAAGGAAAAGTTTTAAATAACGGATCCACACTCAAGAACTTCGCAATTTGTGGATTGTAAATACGGAAACCATAGTCATAAGTAGAACCGCCACCACCTAAGCCATTGACGTCTTTTTCTTTTCCATTAAACCCATAACGGTAATCACTACTGTTCAAACTTCTTCCAGGCATCGCCATACCGAAGGCATAGTAACCGGTATAAGTTTCTACGTCTGCTTTGTTGGCATAACTGTTGAGCGGATCAGAGTAATCCTTATACTAATTATGAAAACTCAATTCATTACTGACGAAAAAGGAAACAAGGTTTCTGTCGTTCTGCCGATCAGGCAATACCAAAAAATGATCGAGGAGCTCGAAGAGCTTGAAGACATAAAACTTTATGATGAAGCAAAGGCAGTCAAAGGCAAAAATGTACCTTTTAATGAATACCTTAAAAAGCGTTCACTAAAGAAAAAATAGAATGCCTAAGTATACTGTTACTTATTTTTTCTTCTCTTACCCTTTATGATTATCAAATGCTTGCACTCCTCATTTTGAAAAACAGATAATCTGTAACACTACCCATTTTTGAAACATTACCATACTACTTAATTACTCTAATTTTAGAAAATAGAGTGTCTCTCTTAAAAATATTACCACTCTGTAAATCCTGTAATTGTCCAATAACTACCCATTTATATTTTCCAGGAGAGTTATAAATCTTAGTGTAAACTACCGTATTTTCTTTAATCGGATATTCTTTCAAGTTTTTAACTTTGTTATCATTTACTGCATCACCTATAAATATTGATGCTCTAGAACCAGGAGGGTGTGCTACTGTAATCTTTGCGTAATATTCTTTTCCAACAATTGCGGAATCATTTCGATAAGAAGTTACAAACTTTGGGCTAAATACTATTCCGTCTTCCTTTATTTTATTTCCTAAAGAATCATATCTTAATGAATATAAACATCCATTAACAAAATCGGTACAGTTATATAACTCTATTTGTCCATTAGGATAATAATAAAAACCATCTCCATAGCTTTTGCCCATTATCCAAAAGAGTTTTGATTTCAAATTTCCATTAGAATAATACTTGTATGTATATCCATTCTGTAGATTATTTTTAAACTCTGATTTAACAGCAATTTTTCCATTTAAGTAATAACCCTTACTCCATCCATGTTTAATATTATTTTTAAACTCTATTTCAAATTTCAAGTCTCCAGTAGGATAAAAATATTTAACCAATCCATGTTTAATAGAATCATTTATATATTGCCCTATAGATTTTATTTTTCCATTAGAGTAATATTCTTTCTTAACTAAGCTGTATTCTCTCTTCTTTTCTGTACAGGAAAAAAGGAGAGAATACATTATTATCCAACTAATCAATAATAATGTATTCTTCATATACCTAACCTACTTTTTATCTTCGATAGGGACAACATTAGCATGATCTTTCATTTCTTCATGTGTTCCAGTATTACCACAATACGTGCATGAATCAGTTTGAGGTTTATCTTTTACCCCAAGTTCATCACCTAAATCGTGCCCAATAGTTGTAGCATCAAGTATTTGTTTTACACCTTTTATAAAAGTAGTAGCTTTTTCACTTGTTGCAGCAGCTCCAGCAGCTCCTATTACTGCCATTAATAAATCAATATTTTCTTCTTTAACGTCAGCTTTACCTTGTTTACCTTTCCTGTCTGCTCCCGTATTGCCTGGATAAATTGTCTCACTTGTAAATACGATTCCACCGCCGCCACCAAACAACTCTGACATTCTCTCAGACATTTCTTCTGAATTATCTTCCAAATAACGAGTTAAAGTCTTATTTGATCTAATATTGGTTTGCTTTTCCTCTCCAACTGTAACATTTCCTTTACTATCAATAGTTAATGTTTGTTCTAAATCATAAGTAACTTCATTTGCGATAACAGGGCTTGTAAATAATTTATTACCACCTACTCCTACACTTTCACTACTGTATTCTGTATACTGCTTTACTTTATATTTCTCAACAACAGTTAGTACAGTTTTATTTCCATTCTCATCTATTTTTATTATATACCAAGTTTTTTTCTTACCTCCTTCATCTATCATAACAACAGGACTGTTGCCAGCATATATATAATTACTTTCCGATGTATATTTTTTAGCTAACGGATCCACACTCAAGAACTTCGCAATTTGTGGATTGTAAATACGGAAGCCATAATCGTAAGTCGAACCACCGCCACCTAAGCCATTGACGTCTTTTTCTTTCCCATTAAACCCATAACGGTAATCACTACTGTTCAAACTTCTTCCAGGCATTGCCATACCGAAAGCATAGTAACCGGTATAGGTTTCTACGTCTGCTTTGTTGGCATAACTGTTGAGTGGATCGGAAGACAGTTCGTCACTGACTACTACCGTCACGTTACCCAGGTGATCGCTGAGTTCGTAGTTTTTCTTGCCTACCCGTCTGCTGAATAAAAGCGACAGGTCGTTGAGCTTATACAAGATACGATTTTGTACCGACATGTAATTGCTGATCGTATTGCCTGAAGCCAAATAAGAGAAGGTCAGGTTATCCGTAGGTTCTGCCTGGCTTGTACCTGTTGTGGTTTCGTCGTAGGCATTCCACAAATTCGTGGATTGGTAGGCATACACGAATCCTGTTTTACTGCGCTGGATCTGCGGCAATTGATTCAGGAACAAGTTTGCACTTTGGATGCTGTTGCGCAAATCAAAACGTCCCATCGTGTTGTACGCCAACTTCGGTGTCAGGCGTTGCTGGCTGTAATAGATGTAACGGCTGTCGGCACTGAAGTCCGAACTCTGATGCGGCATGCTGATGCCGATCGGTACAATCGTGGCATTCACAATCAGGTTGCTGGCCAATCTGTAATTGGCGCCGGCATTAAAGATGATCGCTTGTGTTTTCTGAGCGGCAAACCAACCCATGTTTTGCTGATGGTTGATCATGGTTATTTTTTTACCGTCAGGAGAAACCTGCAATTGGCTTTGCGCCACATCTTCCCAGGAAGAAATCTGTGCACACAAGTTGCTCGGTGTTTTCACCAGAGAAGTTCCGGTGTTGCTTACTTCAAACAAAGTCAGTTGGGTCGTACCGATCGCTAATGTGGCATCTGCAGGCGCCTTGTATTGTGTGGCATACAGATAAGCTTTACCGGCACCACGGTCTTCAATGGCCATCAGGTGTGTACCGTATGTATTGCTTGCGTCTACTGCGATGTTTTTGCTTTGTACATCGCCCCGTTTGTCGTATTTGCTGGTACCATTGCCCTGCAAGGTCAGGTCAATGATATGGTAATACAACTTATGGTCAACGGCGTTGCGCGTAAACAACAAGTATTGAGAACTGCTCACGGGAGATTGCACAATGACCGTGCGTGCGTTGGAATCCGCCAAGATGCCACCGCTATTCGGCATGAGGTTTCCGTTGCCATCAAACAACAGCAACACATTGCGCTTGCCCCAATACCTTGCCATGGTGGCTGTATAGAACAATGGTTGTCCGTAATCGTTCTCCGCTACATTGACATCCTTGCCATTGAGACCGGCAAAGTTCTGAATGTTGGTGAGCGCTTGCGCATGCGGTACCGTGGTATTAAAATCCACCTGATGCAATCCTATGCTGGAAAGGTTGGAACTCCCTAGTACATCTGTAGTAGAAGCAACGGTCAACCAGTTGTTCATTTCCGTTTTCTGGTCTTCCAGGTTGAACTCGAAGTTCACTTTGTAGTAATCGTCCTTGTAGAAAATTTTTGTCGCGACCACTACGTCCTGATCACGTTCGTCCTGTACCCCTACACGGCTGCTGCCGTACAACGGGATTTCTTTGATCGTATAAGTAGCCGTGTAATAGCCAGGTTGTCCGGACAAGGCCGCGTTGTGGCGTTGGTAGATCGCCATCACATTGCCGCTGGCATCGCGTACATAGTATGTGGTGACCAGCTGATCGAGTAAGCGTTGTGGATTGAGGCTTCCATCATAGGGTTGTAAGTTCTCTTCTTTCTCCACGCGATTGCCCATCGCATCGTAGACAAAACGCAGCTCCGGTTTACCAGTGGTGGACGGTACTTTTTGTTTGACCTGATCCACCTTGCCATAGACGTTCCAGGTGATGATCGTATTTGCACTTTGATCGCTGGTGAGGTTACCGATGCCGTCGTAAGTGTAATTACCGGTTGACTGGTTACCGATGTCATCCCCCACAGCACCCGCCGGATCCGTGATATAAAGCAATTGGTTGTTTGATTTGGTATTGACACCGCTTACCGTAATGTTATTGTACTTATAGGTGAGACTGTCTATCAATGTCCCCCCTGCTCCATTTCTTTTTAAGAAACACAGGTTACCATTCCCGTCATACTTATAAGTCGTGGCATAGTCCGTTACCGCACTAAACGCGCTGGAACCGCTTTGTTTAGAGAAGGTAGAAGACTTGATGCGGTTCAGGAAGTCATAGGTATAAGTATTTCCTGTCACCTGGAATCCGGAAGCTTCTGCATTGATGCGGGTAGACCAGGACGTGATGTTGCCGTTATACAAGGGTTTGCTGCTTGATAAATCTGTAGCGGTGCTGGTTCCTGCTGTCGGTGCATTGTTGAAGATGGAGCCAGTACGTTTGAAGTCACCGTTGAAACTCGTTTGCGGTCCATAGTAACCCAGTACGAAACCGTATTCATCCTTTTGGTATGGACTGCTAGAAACACCGTCTTGTCCCGGATCATCCGTAGCCGTGAGTGTCGGCGCATTGAGTGCTTTCAACCAGCCGTGCAAGGTATAGGTATAATCCAATCCCTGTACATGATCTTCTCCTATTTGTGTGCGGCGCAGCGGTCCGTGTTTGTAATACGAATAAGACGCGTCGCGATCCCATAAGAAATTGTTCGGAGAAGTTTCCACCATTGTGATGCGGTTGTCTGCATCGTACGTATAACGGTGGAAGAACTGATCCGTGCGATCTTCGTTCAATTTCACTTTCGTGACCTTGTTGCTGATCAGGTCGTATTCATAACCCACACTGCTTTTTCCAATCCCGGGAAGTTCCTGCACGATCCATTCCACATTGCCGTGCGGATCGTAACTGAAGTACGATACCGACTTATTGCCGTCCATGCCATTGCTAAAGGTATAGCTGACACGGTTGCGCAAATACTCTTGTCCCGCACCCAGGTAATTGATTTGAGTGGCAGCATCCGTATACACCGTATAGGTTTCCTGCGAGGTATTTAACGTAGGGAAAGAAGTCAGTTCAAAATCTGTATAAGTCCCTTGTGCCTGTGTTGGAATATTGGCAAAAGTTTCTCCTGCACCTGTTTGCAAGATCGCCTGCCCCACTTCTATCGTGCGGCCTAACACGTCAAACTTCGTGAAGGAATAAGAACCGTCTCCGACCTGTCTGGCATTTTGGGAGAA
>DATHPB010000157.1:0-2980 GCA_035484295.1 Cytophagaceae bacterium | reverse complement strand
TAAAAGAAATTATGGAGGAGCTAGGCTATTCCCCTTCCTCTTTTGCGGATACCATAGACGTCCCAAGGCCTATTATCTCGCATATTCTTTCGGGGCGAAACAAACCCAGTCTTGACGTCATTCAAAAAATTTTAATGCGATTCTCTGAATTGAATCCTTGGTGGTTATTAACCGGTACCGGTACAATGAAACAACTCAATTTATTTTCCGATCAAGAATTGGAAGCTATAACCATAAAAAATACGGCCATTCAACAATCCAGTACAACGGCTCAACCTGTTAAAGCTGCAGCTCCGGTTTCTGAGTCTTCATTAAAAAACAGCGTTCCTGAAGAAAAAGCATCTGCTCCTGTATCTGCTAGCGTTCCTACCGCAACCTCCACTCCACCCAAAACTGAACCCATCAAAACTGTCTCATCAGACTTTCCGATTCAGCCTTTTCAAACCGGTAAAACGGTAGAAAAAATGATCGTCTTCTATACCGATAAAACATTCGCCGTTTATCATCCGGAATAGAACTTTTGATTACCTTAAGCGTATGATTCACGTTATCGTTTCCTTTCGCCTATACATTGTCCTCTCATTGACTTTTGTACTGCTTACTTTTTGCAAGAGTCCATATAAGACGTCCAGTGCTACGTTTCCCCGTAAAGACTCTAAAAATACCGTTCAACAAGACCGTAAAGAACTTAAGAAACATCTGGAAAAACAGGAACGAAAAGTACAGGAAGTCGATGAACTGGAAAACAAATATCGTCCGCCTGCCAAACGCAAGCAAAGAGGAGAAGTGCCTCCTCAAGAAACGTTTTATTGAATAAAAAAAGGAGAGCTGAGCTCTCCTTTTTTATTTTTCGATCATTTTTTTTTGCATCTGAATAGAGTATGGCTCACACCGATGTGATCGATGTCTTCTTCAATGTATAAACCGGCAGCGTGTACACATTGGATCATATTTTTGGAATGGTACATCTGGCTATTGCCATTGGCCATGACTGTAAAGTAAAGGGAAGTCATCTGAAGACTGAAAGCTGCTGCTTCGTATTTCTGTCTGTCCCAATAGGTTTCCAAAATATATACCGCCCCGTCCGGATGAAGCGCATCTGCCACCCTTTTCAAAATGGAAATGATTTCTTTCTCTGAAAAGCAATCCAAGAACTGACTCATCCATACTGCATCAGTACCTTTAGGTAGAGCTTGCGTCTCGTCCAAAAGATTGATGGTATAGCCCGATATCCTGTCTTCAAGACCTTCTTTCTTAATGTTCTCTTTCGCCATTGCCCATTGACCTGGAAGATCTACAATCGTGACCTTTACGTCAGCATCGTACTTCACGCATTGCAAAGAGAATTTTCCCGTGTTCCCTCCTACATCGTACAATGATTTCGGTTTGTGTTTGAAGATTAACGGCAATACTTCCGGAAACGCATGGTCAGAATAAAAGTGATCGAATTCAAACCAGCTTTTCTTAAGTGGCTCGGGAAGTTTGGACAGGCCTTCGTAAATCGTAGCCCAAGGCCCCAGTACATGTAAACCTGCAGGCCGGCCTTCCAGAATCGCTTCTTTCAAATCAAACATGCCCAGGTAACAAATGTCTTGAGTAAAATCAAAGTTCACCTGAGTCATCTCATCGTACAGGATGAAATGGCCTGTTTTCGTCAATGAATAATGATCGTTTTGGATCTTCACCACTCCTATGCCTAATCCAGCTTCTAACAATACCCTGGCTCCGTATTCTGTCAGACGGAGTGAAGTGTATATTTTTTCTAATGTGATTCCATCAGGACCGCTTTCTGCCACCATTTCCAGTATGCCAAGATCTCTTAAGCATCTCACTGCCTGAAAAATGACAGGGCCAAAAGCAATTTTTTGTGCTTCATGTTGAGCTTCTATGGCTCTTTTTTTTTCTGTACTAAAAAATTCCATCGCTAATTTTTATGTTCACCAGCTACTTCCTTATCCAGTGTTACCTCTTTTATTTTTGTGATCAGGTAATTATTACCTAAGATCTCATTGCAGGTTTTCACCGCGCCCACAATTACTCCCAAAACGCCATGCATAACGGTATTCTGACCTGTTAAAAATAAATTAGGGACACGGGTTTGAGGAGGTATCAAGGTTTTTAAAGGATCTCTATGGTCTTTGACAATGCCATATAAAGAACCACCGTCTCCGCCTATATAATCTCTCATAGTGAGTGGTGTAGAGGTATAATAACTCTTGGTAGCCTCTTTCAATCCAGGCATCTGTTCTTCTGCAAGCGCCAATACTTTCGTTGCTTTCTGTCTTTTGAATTCCTGATAAGCCTCCGAACGCTCGTCTTCATGCGCAACGGTATTGAACGAATCTTCCCATTCCTTTACATCGCCGTATTGCATGTAAGCCATGATGATCAGGCCGTCGCAATAGGCGGGATCTTTAGCAGGCGTGGTAAAGATAGCGACTGACTTCGGCCATTCCTCCTGTGTGTAAATATCATTGTTCCATGCATCGTTGCATTTCACATAATACTTGTTGTGATTGAAGGAAGGAAGTGCTTTGTCTTTTAACACCACGTAAACAATGAAGGCAGAAACAGAATTTTTCAATCCTGTGATTCTTGTTTTATAAGCCTTACGGATCATTTTGCAATCTTCTCCCAACAAGTCGAGCGTCACCGTAGGATGGATGGCAGAGATGAATTTCTTGCCGTATATTTTTTCACCTGTTTGCAATACCACACAGGTTGCTTTTTCATCGTCGGTTTCTATCTTTTGTACCTGTGCATGTGCCTTGATTAGGCCTCCATGCTGTCTAATAATTTTAGATAAAGCCAAGCTGATCTGGGCTCCACCCTTTTCACATTTGTAAGAACTTTCAATGTAGGAATTAATGACTAAAGCGTGTACATAAAACGGTGTAACACCAGGAATACCGGCATATAACGCGTTGTTACCCGCAAGAAGTCTTCTCAAATTGGGATGCTTTACACAGGAAGCGATCAC
>DATHPB010000156.1:0-8134 GCA_035484295.1 Cytophagaceae bacterium | reverse complement strand
GAAAAACTGCCTTACTAATAACAAGCAGAAGCAAGACTGACATGACGGAGAGCAATAAAATCTCGCTCCACACTCCTGCCTTTCTCAATCTTACCTGTAAAAAATCAAATGTTGTTAAAACCCCATCTCTTGGTGTTATTTTACCCTGCGTTATGATTTGTGCCTTTAATGCATTGACACGAAGTCCATCTGATTTATAAAAAGCCAATATGACAGAATCCGAAGAGATTCCTGAAGCCAACTTACTGATTGGAATTTTAATGAGTGTTTCACCTTGATTAGTATTTTGATACACTAACCTATAATCAAAATAAAGACAAAGTCCTTTATGAGAAACGAACTGCAATGTGTCTTTTTGATACTTAACAGGTTTAAAAGAATAGTATAATACCTTGGGCACTTCCTGAGAGGGGATATAAGGTACAAAGCTTTTATAGGAATTGTCGAAAACAAGCCAGCCTTCACTTAGTTCAGCCACAGGCACAGAAGCAAAAACCTTTACGGCACTTGCTAAAAACAGAAATAAAATAAACTTACTTCTCATATTTATAAAAGCCTATTCTGTTTTCTGATCAACTTTGGAAGCCCTCCAAGGACAAAGGCTACAAGCGTACCCAAACCTACCAATAACAACAGTTGAATGGATAAATCAATTTGTTTAAAGTAGAAAAACACGCTGATGAATAGAATATTGACAGCAATTAAAACAAACAAGGTCTGTAATTGGTTAAGTCCAATGTTCAAAAGCGTATGGTGCAAATGATTTTTATCCGGATCGAAAGGAGATCTCCCCTGAAGTACTCTAATGATGAATACTCTGAGTGTGTCTACAATTGGAATAACAAGTAAAGACATCCCTAACAAAGGACTATTAGGCAAAAAGTAATTGCCATAATCATCCTTAGCTTCTACCATAATAATTACCAAGCAGGTCGTTACAAAACCACAGACCAATGAGCCGGTGTCTCCCATAAATATTTTTGCTTTGTGAACATTATACCTTAAAAACCCTGCTACCGCTCCTACCAAACTAAGTGCAGCAATACCTTTGGAAAAAAAAGAAGAATCCGGCATCAAGTAAATGAAGATATAAGCCAATACTAAATTCACGAGAACGGTAATGCACCCTGCTAAACCATCTATTCCGTCAATCAGATTAAACGCATTTGTCAAACCGATAATGATCACGAACGTAAACATATAACTTACTCCTTCTGGCAATTGATAAATCCCAAATATGCCATGGAAACTACAAATTCTAATGTCTCCAAGAAACATCACAATACCTGTAGCAAGCACTTGTATAAAGAATTTTTTGAATGCCGATACGGGAAGTATGTCGTCTTTTAATCCAATGAAAAACAAAATGATGGTTCCTGCAAATACCTTCATCAAAACGAAATCGGGAGTAGAATAAATAGTAAAGGCAGAAGCAAAGCCTGCAAAAATTGACAGCCCGCCTAAACGAGGTGTTGAAGACTCATGAATGGTGCGCTGATTGGGAGCATCCAGCAATTGCTTGAGATGCGCCAAATGAATGACGTAAGGTATTGAAAACACCGTTACAAAAAATGCCCACAACGTGCTTATTCCTGCCCTGATAAAATCTTCCATTTTCCCTTTTAAAATTTACTCACCAACCCAAAGTGTATTTTGGACAAATTTAAACTTAATTTTTGAGTACTTGACTGTCCAACCGAATATACAAAATTAAACACTCCTGCAGCTGTCGTAAAACTTATACCTGCTCCCAAACCAAACAGGTATTCCAAACTCCATACTGTATCGTAAGGGTTAGTAATAACGGCCTGATCAGTAAATAACAAGAGGTAAGACTCTTCGTCCGTATGAAAACGATACTCTAACGTACCAATCCCATACCTTGAAACATAGAACTCCTTTTCATTGAATCCTCTAAGTGTCCTCAATCCTCCCACCCGATAAAGATCATTTAAGAACAATGAATTGGCATCATTAAATACCTGGGCTGCATTGATCCTTATCATGAATATGTTTTTTGTTGTAGCCCGAATATATTTCTCAGCCAATATTTCGACATTGAACTGAAAAGTATTGATACGAACATTTGCATAAGTCTGTTCTCCATAAAAAGGATTTTTATGTATCGTTTTGTTCCCAACATATACACGGGTATTGAGGAAAAATCCTCTTTTAGGATAAAAAACATTATCCAGTTTTGTCAGAACATAACCGAGTCCATAGGTAATATTATTAAAATCACCGTAAGCCAGATGGGTGGTATCCGTATTAGCGAGTTGCGATAAAATACGACCTGTCTTTAATCCAGTAAACATGTCTAATTGACCAGCTCCTGCTAATTGTTGCGACAATTTTAGTTCTCTGTTTACATTTAAGAAAGAACTGTCTTGTCTAGTGATTTCAAGCAATCCGGCAACGTCTATACCCGTACCAAGAATTCTGGGATGCTCGTATGACATGCGTAAATATTGCGATTGCTTATTAAAGCTTTGCCAGGTAACACTCAATGTCTTCCCTGATCGAAATAAATTTTTCAATTCCAGTTTTACATCACCTGTTACCAACAACTTATTGTTTTGTGCCGCGTTAGGCAAAAAACCAACGTACCCGTCTAACAGATTGGCTCGCTTTTTTTCCAGGTAATATGAAACACGAGATGTACCTTCTGTCATAAGAGAGATAGGAGGATTCAATATTTTCACATAAGGTAATTGGCTGAGTATTTTCTGAGATTGATCAATTTTTTGTTGACTGAAGGGATCTCCTTTTTTAATGCGTACAAGTCTTTGGAAAAATTTATACTTGACTTCATAGCTACCTACTATGGTCAATGAGTCTATCGTGATTAAAGGGCCTGGTTCATAGTGCCAACAAGCGGAGAGCCGTTTTTTCTCATCAAATTCAATGGAATCTAAACCAATGGAAGCAAAAGGATAACCATTGTTTTCTGCCGCTTTCACTACCTTTTCTTCAACCTCGTGTATTTGCCGGACGTTAAGCACTGCGCCCCTGAATTGTTTGCTGCTGAAGCCCACTTTATTGGCAAGAGTCAATGGCAAGCTACCTCTTTTGATCGTGGCGTAACGGTAGACATCACCCGTATACAAGACAACGATCCATTTTCCATTGTTGGTAAGAATAGAGTCTATTGAAGCTTCCAAATATCCTCTTTTATGCAATTCCAATAAAAAATCACGGAGAGATTTAACAGCACTCAAAGAGTCTTTATAACTTGCATTAGGAAAATCAACTCCTGTCTTTGCAGATTGAGGCATAGACAGTGTCATCGTGATCTTTTGCGCACACGTTGGAATGCAGCCTATCAACAACAAGATTCCTATGATTAATCCTTTCAATCTATTCTAAGTAAAAAACATTTCAATATACTACATCTGGCCGGCATTTACATACATATTCCCTACTGCAGAAAAGCTTGTCATTACTGTGATTTTCATTTCAGCACCCATTTCGACACCAAGGTAAGAATGATTGACGCCATGGTTCAGGAACTCGGTCTCCGGAAAGACTTTTTCCCTTCGGTGGATACCGTCTATTTTGGTGGAGGAACTCCATCTGTACTCTCCAAGGAAGAATTGACATTGATCCTTTCAACCGTGCATCAATATTATAAAATTTCCGATCATGCAGAGATAACGCTTGAAGCCAACCCAGATGATATACATGAAAGCAACTTATCTTTATGGTATTCCTTAGGTATTAACAGGCTCAGCATAGGATGTCAAACATTTGACGACGAGATTCTGCTACAATTAAACCGCATACATAAATCCTCCACCAGTATAAATGCGTTTCAGCTGGCTCGTGACAAGGGATTCGATAACATCAGCATAGATCTGATGTTCGGACTTCCTCATCAAACGGAAGAAATTTGGACAAGGGATCTTGAAATCGCTGCATCTCTTCAGCCAGAACACATTTCCGCCTATGGACTGACCATAGAAGAGAACACTGTCTTTGGCAGGTTGTTTAAAAGAGGTGGCTTAACCGTGCCAGGAGAAGAAGAACAAGCTCTTTATTACGAGCAGATGATGAAAGTATTGCAGGAAAAGGGGTATGTACAATATGAGATCTCCAATTTTTGTTTACCCGGGTATACGTCTAAACATAATTCTTCTTATTGGAAGCAGGAAAAATACCTGGGTATAGGTCCTTCTGCCCATTCTTTTGATGGCCAAAACAGAATGTGGAACGACTCCAACAACATGACTTACATAAAGAAAATCACGTCTGGGAAATTTGCATACACCATAGAAAACCTGTCTGCAACGGACCGAACAAACGAATACATACTTACTTCCATACGAACTAAAGAAGGACTTGATCTTCACAAATTAATTCATGAATTCAATTATCCTGAAGATAAAATAAATGAAATACGCTTATTACTATACGAAAACGGGTGGATCGAACAAGCAGGTGATCAAATATCCCTAACTAGGGCAGGAAAATTGCTTGCGGATGAAATTACTTTAAAATTTTTCTTAAATTGAATACGTAATTTTTGTTCCGTATCTGAATGGAACAAAGTTTTAGAAAATAGATATAATGTCTGTCGAAGAAAAAAGAGCGTTTTTATCTCTGTTGATTATAATTTTCAACTATCACGGATTGAGTGAAGTGGAACAACAGATTCTCCATGAAAATGCATCGTTGTACGATGCACTTGACGAGTTGGAATGGATAAAAGAATATGCTAAGCCTTCTCTCGATGAATCGTACGATAAGCTTAAAAAGTATGTAGACGATGTCATCGGTAACCTGAGCATTGAAAAAAGATCTGAATACCTCAACAAGGTATGGGACGCCAACAAACAAAAAGGGATCGTCAGCGAAATGGAAGCTACTGCCATGCTCATGCTTTCCAAAGAGTGGCACATTCAAAAAGAATTTGTTTCGTACATACGCGAAAAAAAGAAAACCGTTTAGTATGAGTCATCGTGTTTTTTTGTGGAGGTTATTCTTTGCATTATCGATACTCACTTCCACACTATCGGCTCAAACCACAGTCCTTCCCGTATATGATCGTTACGATTCACTCCGTGGCGCACTTAATCCGCTCAGAGCTTGTTACGATGTTTCTTATTACAATTTAAATCTTCAAATCAATCCGGCAGACAGCTCTGTTAAGGGGTTCAACGAAATTCATTTTTCGGGAATCACTTCTTCTCCTGTCATTCAGGTGGACCTCTTTTCTATATGGACTATTGACAGCATTGTTCAAAATCATGTGAACCTTTCTTATAAAAGAGACAGTGATTTTGTATTTATAACACTTCAGCAACCTTTAGGCAAAGGCGACAAAAAAAGTATCGCGGTATACTATCACGGGCATCCAGTAGTAGCGAAAAAAGCACCATGGGATGGGGGTTTTGTATGGAGCAAAGATTCTTTAGGCAACTACTGGACAGGTGTGGCCTGCGAGGGAATGGGAGCCAGCTCCTGGTGGCCGTGTAAAGATCACTTAAGTGACGAGCCCGACAGCATGGACATGTCTTTTGATGTCCCACAATCGTATACTGCTGTAGGCAATGGTCGTCTGGTAAAACAAACAGAATTACCCAATCACTTCACAAGATTCCACTGGCATGTTTCGTATCCTATCAACAGTTACAATGTAACAGTCAACGTCGCCAAGTATGCCTTTTTCAAGGAAACACATCAACAAAAAAACGGCACTCTTCTAGACCTGCAATACTACGTGCTTGCCTACAATTTGGAAAAAGCGAAAACACATTTTCAGCAAGTACACAAAATGCTGGACATCTATGAGAAACTTTTTACCGCTTATCCATTTCCGAGAGACTCCTACAAAATGGTAGAAACGTCTTATTGGGGCATGGAACATCAAAGTGCCATTTCTTACGGCAACAATTACAAAAACGATGTCATCGACTGGGACTACATCATTATCCATGAAAGTGCACATGAATGGTGGGGCAATAACGTAAGCTGCAAAGACCACGCCGACATGTGGATCCATGAAAGCTTTGCCACATATACCGAAGTGCAACTCATGGAAACCTCTTACAATTACGAAACCGCCGTTAAGTATTTATATTACCAGCGTCCGCGCATCGACAATGAAGTGCCTATCATTGGTCCGCAAGACGTCAACTACCAAGATTGGGTGGGATCTGACATGTACTATAAAGGAGCATGGGCATTGCATACACTTCGGCACTATATCAATAATGACACCCTTTGGTACGGTGTTTTTCCAGCCATTCAAAAACGATTTGCCTTGCAAACCATCACTTCAGACGATTTGATTTCTTTCATGAGCAGTTATTTCAAGCAAGATCTGAAATGGTTCTTCAAGTATTATTTTTACAAAAAAGATTTACCTGTCTTACAAACAGAATGGATATTTAAAAAGAAAAAAGCCATTGTCAACTACAAGTGGGCCAATTGTGGCGATGATTTCAAACTGCCTGTTTACTTTATCGGTTGCGATCAGCGTGCGCTTGTCTTGCATCCCAAAAAGAAACTGACCAAACAAGTATTTCCTATCAGCGAAGGTTGTACCAAAATGGAATTTGTTGATTACTTGTATTACATAGATCAAGAGGAAGTGAAAGATTTAAAATAAAATCACTTAAAACAGAAAAGAGAAGACGATGTCTTCTCTTTTCTGTTTCTGCTCACTCCAACTGGTTCTTGTCTGCTATTTGCTTTCTAATTCCTGTTTCAGGAAAATGGCCGTATGGCTTTCTTTCACTTTCGCCATCTGCTCGGGTGTACCTTGCGCAACGATGTATCCACCCGCTTGTCCGCCTTCCGGACCAAGATCAACAATGTAATCGGAGACTTTAATGATGTCAAGATTATGCTCGATCACCAATACCGTATTGCCCTTGTCAACCAATTGCTGCAAGACGACCAACAAGTGCCTGATGTCTTCAAAGTGAAGTCCTGTTGTCGGTTCATCAAAAATGTACAATGTCTTGCCCGTATCTTTGCGAGACAACTCTGTAGCCAGCTTAACCCGTTGTGCTTCTCCACCCGACAAAGTAGGTGCATGCTGTCCCAAAGTCAAATAGCCTAAACCGACATCCTGTAATGTTTTTATCTTGCGGTAAATAGACGGTTGTTTTTCAAAGAACTCCACGGCCTGGTCAATGGTCATGTCTAACACATCGGCAATGGACTTACCTTTAAACCGGATCTCCAGCGTTTCTCTGTTGTAGCGTTTTCCTTTGCAGGCATCACAAGGTACATAGACATCAGGTAGGAAATCCATTTCGATCAAACGCATGCCGCCACCTTCACAGACCTCACACCTTCCGCTTTTTACATTGAAAGAAAAACGACCCGGCTTATATCCTCTGATCTTCGCTTCCGGTAAAACAGAAAACAACAAGCGGATATCACCGAATACCTCTACGTACGTAGCCGGATTGGAACGCGGGGTACGACCTATCGGTGCCTGGTCCACTTCTATTACTTTATCGATGTACTCTAATCCTTTTATGTCATGGTAAGGCAAGGCTTCTTTACGCGAACCGTAAAAATGTTTGCGCAATACCGGGTATAGCGTCTCGTGAATCAAGGAAGATTTTCCACTGCCCGAAACACCTGTTATGCAGGTAAACGTACCCAATGGCAAAGTAAAAGTGACCTCTTTTAAATTATGCCCTGTTGCTTTTGACAAGGTCAATGTTTGTCCGTTACCCTTTCTTCTTTTCGCGGGAAGCTCAATTTTTTTCTTTCCAGACAAATAGAGGGAGGTGGTTGAATTTTGTTTTAAGAATTCTTCCGGTGTACCTTGCGCAACAACAGATCCTCCGTGAATACCCGCACCAGGACCAATGTCCAGGATGTAGTCGCAATCCAACATCATGTCTTTGTCGTGTTCTACAACCAAGACTGTATTCCCCAAATCTTTCAAGTCTTTCAATGCCTTGATGAGTCGCACGTTATCGCGTTGATGCAAGCCGATACTTGGTTCGTCTAAGATATACAACACACCAACCAGCTGTGTGCCGATCTGTGTAGCCAGGCGTATACGCTGTGCTTCTCCACCCGAGAGTGTACGCATGGAACGGTTCAAGGTCAGGTAATACAAACCTACATCCAACAAAAAGCCGATGCGCTTTCTCACTTCTTTCAACAC
>DATHPB010000155.1:0-3820 GCA_035484295.1 Cytophagaceae bacterium | reverse complement strand
TTCTTCCTGACGGTTATAAAATCCTTCGATCAGGTACCAGATCATGGTGGCGATCACCGAAGCCGTTTGTCCCTTGATGTCTTCGAGTGGATTGTATTCGTAAAAACCGACAGAAGAAAGTTTATTGCTCAAGCCCGCATACCAGCAAATCTGACAGGCTTCTTCTCCGCTCAACCCGAAAGGATGCGTATTCTTATTGCCCGGTGCATCGCTCTGACGAATGGCGCTGATGTCAAAGCTCAACATATCGGCATCGCGGATCACCGGTTCAAACTCTTCAATATTTTTACGTACCTGACCTACGCGGTACATTTCAAAATATAATTTTTCCAGCACACCCAAAATCTCCTGGTCCGTAAAGTATGTCTGGTAAGCCATGTGGCTGTAGTTGAATAGGATATTGGGTTCATGAGTCAGCAAGTGATGCACATGCTGGCGGCTGCGGTCTTCGCTGTGCGTATACATGTCGATGGACGCGTCTACATTGACCATGCTTACAAATTTACCCGTCGCTTCATACGCCAGGTATTGTCCGATGTCCATGTCGTGTGTGCTTCCGATCAGCACAGGAATGACACTTTTATTCAGCAACACCTCGCAGACTTCCTTGATGCGCTTGTAACTTTCATCGATGTTGATGCCGCAACGGAGATTGCCAAGGTCTACAATGCGGTAAGCACCTGTGCCTTTTTTCAAGGCGTACAATTTTTCACGCACGGCATCTGCTGCTTTGCTCACCCCTTCCGCATCCGACGCACCTTTCTCTTCGGTAAGTCCAATGATGGCCATGTCAGCATAATCCAATGAAGGGAAATCATTTTCATAACGGATGATGTGATTGTACAAGCTCGCCACGTCGTTTTTGATGTGTGCTGGAACAGCAGTCTTTACGACGTCAAAAAAAATCCTGAGGTTCATAGAAGATTGTTTTTTGTAAAAGTAGAGAAATAGAGCGGGATTAAGAAAGATGACTATCTGCTTTTATATTTTATAGTAGAAGAATATGTTGTTTTTATTCATGACAACAAAGATTTGGGCATTCCCCTGCGGGTCGGGCTTTCGGCACTCGCTTTCCCGCCATTCATGCGGTACCTTCGTTAGCGGAAAGAGCTCAGACAATGCCTCAATCCCTAATGCAAGATCTCATCACTCTCTTCAAAACAATTGCTTCCAAGTCCCCTTGATTCTGTTATACTTTAACGTACTTGGCAACGCACTCCACCAGTAACGGTTCATTTCTACTGCAAAGGAAGGTTGCATGTAACAGTTGATGGTGCAACCCTGACACTCGGGTAATTTCCCTTCCAACTTGATCAACTGTTGCACTGGAGCGGAGTGATAGAGTTCATACAGGTTGTTGTTGATGTCAAACGCTTTTGTTCCCAAATGGTAGCAAGGCAAAATCAATTTGTTTTCCGGAGAGATCACGAGCGTCGTGCTCGCTGCCTTGCAAACCGAATCGTCGATCTGATTGCCTCCGTCTGTGCGGAGTTTGAGAAAGGCTTCATTCAGGTATACCATGGGTTTGCGCGCCCATTTTTTTAAGGTAGTTAATTGTTCCTTTGATAAACTTCCTCCAGTTTCTACCTGGTTGTATTCAAACGAAGGATTGATGATCAGTAACAAGTCATTGGGTAGCGTAATGTCGAGGTATACTTTTTCCAACTGATCGATATTCTCCGCAAAGGCAGTGAATAAGATATCCGGTTTTTCTCCCAGTGATTTTGCCATCGCAATGGATTGCATCACAAAATCAAAACAAGGTGCTTTGCGCATCTCGTCGTGCAACGCGGCTTCTCCGGCATCCAAAGAAAAATGAAGCATATCAATCAAGCCCTTGAGTTCTTGCGCCCGTTTCGGATAGAGCATTCCATTGGTCGTGACTGTCGTAATGAAACCCATGGATTTTGCCAGCTTCAGGATATGAGGCAGGTCGCGGTGCAGCAAAGGTTCTCCTCCTGTAAAATCTATCACCTTGACTCCTAGTTTTTTGAGTGCCTTGAAGTTTTGTTCCGCTTGTTCCATCGTAATGTAAGGCGATGGTTTTTCCCATATGTCACAAAAACCACAGGCCGCGTTGCAGCGGTAAGTCAGGTAGTAATTGCATAAGACTGGATGCGAAATCAGCCGCATAGGAAAGGTTTTCGTCTAATTTACGGATAAAAGAAGCATGCACAGGTAAAAGCCATGAATTTTGTTCGGCTTTTTCCTATATTTGACCTTCCATTGCACTCATTTTATTTAAAAAACAAGTATGGCTGAAAACACACAAACTGCCTTAAGAGGTGTCATCACAGGTAAGGAACTGACCAAATTATACGCTGCTGCGAAGAAAGCACAATTGGCATTTCCTGCCGTAAACGTAGTAAGTACTAACTCTGTCAACGCAGTGTTAGAAGCAGCAAAGGCTGTAAACTCTCCAGTGATCATTCAATTCTCCAACGGAGGAGGTCAATTTTACGCTGGTAAATCTTTACCCAACGACAAACAACAAGCTTCTATCGCCGGTGCGATTTCTGGAGCTCACCATATTCACCAAATGGCAGAGGTATACGACGTAGCCGTTGTGATTCATACGGACCATGCCGCAAAAAAATTATTGCCATGGATCGACGGTCTATTGGATGCTGGTGAGAAATTCTACAAAGTTCACGGCAAGCCATTGTTCTCTTCTCACATGCTGGATCTTTCTGAAGAACCAATACACGAGAACATAGAGATCTGCAAAAAATATTTGGAACGCATGAGCAAAATCGGAATGCACCTTGAAATTGAATTGGGTGTAACCGGTGGTGAAGAAGACGGTGTAGACAACTCCGACGTAGACAATTCCAAATTGTATACGCAACCGGAAGAAGTATCTTATGCATACGAAGAATTGAGCAAGATCAGTCCTAACTTTACCATTGCAGCAGCATTCGGTAACGTACACGGTGTATACAAATCCGGTAGTGTGAAACTGGAGCCGAAAATCTTGAAAAACTCTCAGGACTATGTTGCTAAGAAATTCAACACGTCTGCTCCTGATCCGATCAACTTCGTATTCCACGGTGGCAGCGGTTCTTCCAGAGAACAAATCAGAGAAGGTATCTCTTACGGCGTAATTAAAATGAACATTGATACCGATTTGCAATGGGCATTCTGGGAAGGTATTCTTGGTTACTATAAAACAAATGAAGCTTACCTGCAAGGTCAATTGGGTAACCCTAAAGGCGCTGATCAACCGAACAAGAAATTCTACGATCCACGCGTATGGTTGAGAAAAGGTGAAGATACGTTTGTGTCTCGTTTGAAAGAAGCATTCGTTGACTTGAACTCAGACAACGCACACGAAAAAATGTCTTGGTAATTAATTAGTGATTCCTTTCATTATAAAAAAACAGCCGGTGAAATCACTGGCTGTTTTTTTATGTTTTCAATTTCCAATGAAAGCGTTCTTCCGCACTACCTGGAAACAAGGTTGTATTTTATGATGCAATAGATAGCTCGGAGGCCATCTGTCCAACGTATTTTTTTCCCTTCTTCATAAGTCCTGCCGTAATAAGAAATGCCGACTTCGTAAATCCTGACGTTTTTGACGCGCGATATTTTTGCTGTTACCTCCGGTTCAAACCCAAAACGTTTTTCCTCTAACTTCAACGATTGAATCATTTTCGTATCGAACAACTTATAACAGGTTTCCATGTCTGTTAAGTTGAGATTGGTAAGCATGTTGGACAAGAACGTTAAAAACTTGTTGCCGATCGTATGCCAGAAAAACAAAATACGGTGAGGGTTGCTTCCCATGAATCGTGAACCGTATACCACATCGGCAAATCCT
>DATHPB010000154.1:0-3356 GCA_035484295.1 Cytophagaceae bacterium | reverse complement strand
ATAGGGAAAGGATTGACAGTATTGAATTTCGCTGAACTCATTTCTTATTTCTGCCTCTCTCTTTTTCCTGCTACATTTCCTTTAGGCATGTTGCTGGCCAGTTTGATCACCTACGGAGGACTCGGTGAATTTAATGAGTTGACCGTGATTAAAAGTTCCGGGATTTCCTTGATCAGGATATTGCTTCCTATATTTCTGTTTGCTGCCTTACTGAGTATATTCATGGTGGGATTTAATGACCGTGTAATTCCTTTTACAAACATCAAAGCATATAGTCTACTCTATGATCTCAAACAAAAGAAACCTTCTCTTGAGATGAAAGAAGGGGTTTTTTACAAGGGACTTCCCGGTTACAGCATTCGTATCTCAGGTAAATCAGCGGATGGAAATATCCTAAAGAATATCATGATCTATGATCATTCACAAGGAAGAGGAAATACAGATCTTATCCTAGCAGATTCTGCTAAGATGTACTTTGCGATGGAGAACCGTTACCTGATCCTTGAATTGTTTGACGGAGCGAGTTATAATGAACAACAATCGGAAACGAGTAACCCGATTGATCCAAGACAAATTGTCAGAAGTAAATTCAAAAAAAGTAAAATGATATTCAGTCTGGCTTCTTTTGATTTGAACAGAACGAAAGAAGAACTGTTTCAAGGAAACCGGTTGATGAAAAACTCCATTCAGCTATCAGATGGAATAGATTCTTTGGCCAAAGATAGTAAGATGATTAAAAATCAGTTACAAACAGGGGCCAAAGCCTATTATTATTATTTGTTCCAAAATAATGATACCGTAAAAACACCTTATCAACCCGGTCAAGTGAGTTTAAATTCATTGTGCCCAAAGGAAAAAAAGGAATTAGGCTTTTCTAAGGCAGTGCAAGCGGCCCGTTCCATCAAAGCCTATGCTGAAGGACAAGAGGAGAGGATTGTTCAGGTTGAAAAAGAACAAAATTTGTACAAAGTGACTAAGTATCAAAAATATACTCAGGCACTTGCCTGCCTGATTTTATTTTTGATTGGTGCTCCTTTAGGAGCTATTATTAAAAAAGGAGGCCTGGGTGTACCAGTTTTGGTCAGTATCTGTTTTTTTATCCTTTATTATGTGTTTTCCATGGTGGGTGAGAAATGGACTAGAGAGGGTATTGTGGAAGGGTATGTAGGAATGTGGCTTGGAAATGTAGCTATGTTGCCTGTGGGGTTGTTTTTCTTGCGACAAGCAAGAAATGACTCCAGAATCTTTGAAACAGACTTCTATTTCATTTTCTGGGATAAAATAAAAAATACATTTAAAAGAATATTTTTGAAAAATAAATAAAACTCGTATATTTGCAGTCTTAAAAGATATAAAATTAGCTGGTTAATATGTATTTAACATCAGAAATCAAAAAAGACATTTTCAAAAAAAGTGGTATTAAGAAAAGCGAAACAGATACAGGTTCTGCTGAATCTCAAATCGCTTTATTCTCTCACAGAATAGCACATTTGACAGAACATTTGAAGCTTAACCGTAAAGATTTTTCTACGCAATTGGGCCTTATGAAACTAGTAGGTAAGCGCAGAAGATTGCTGAATTATTTAGAGAAAAACGACATCGCAAGATACAGAGCTATAGTAGGCGAATTGAACCTGAGAAGGTAATCAGTTAACACTCATTTCAAAAAGGGGATTCAAAAACAGGATTCCCTTTTTGATTTTCTTCCCCTGCATAACGAGGGGATTTTTGCTATTTAAGACACACATACGCTACAAACAAGATAAGATATGTCACTTCAAGTAATTACAAAAAAAATCCTATTAGATGATGGCCGCGAGATCACTATTGAAACAGGTAAATTAGCCAAGCAAGCAGATGGTTCAGCAGTTGTAAAGATGGGGAATACCATGTTGCTGGCTACTATCGTTTCTAATCCTGTCGCGAAAGAGGGAGTTGATTTTTTACCTTTGTCTGTTGATTACCAAGAAAAATTTGCTTCAGCGGGTAAAGTTCCTGGAGGTTTTTTGAAAAGAGAAGCTAGGCTTTCTGATTACGAAATATTGATTTCCCGTTTGGTAGATAGAGCAATGAGACCATTGTTCAACGAAGATTTTCATGCAGATACACAAGTAAGCATTACCTTAATTTCTGCCGATAAAGAAGTATTACCAGACGCTTTGGCTGCTTTAGCAGCAGCAGCAGCGATCGCTGTATCTGACATTCCATTCAATGGTCCATTCTCTGAAGTAAGAATTGTAAGAAGTGAAGGAAAATTCATCATCAATCCGACTCCTGCTCAAATTGCTGTAGCAGAATTGGATTTGATGGTTGCTGCGAGCTATGACAATGTTGTGATGGTAGAAGGTGAAGCGAACGAAGTGAGCGAAGACCTGATGTTGGAAGCCATCAAATTGGCGCACGAAGCCATCAAAAAACAATGTGTTGTATTGAAAGAGTTGGAAGCTGCTGCTGGCAAAACGGTAAAGAGAGAGTACTCGCATGAAACGAACGATCTGGAATTGAAGAAAAAACTTCATGATCTTTTGTATGATAAAGTATACGCTGTTGCTACAAAGGGCAATCCGAACAAGAATCAACGTAAGGTAGATTTTGGTCAAGTTATTGCAGATTACATTGCCGAATTACCGGCTGATCATACGGAAAACATTGCCTTGATCAAAAAATACTACCACGACATCGAAAAAGAAGCCGTACGTAACATGGTATTGGATACTCGCAAGCGTTTGGACGGAAGAGCATTGGATGAAATCAGACCGATCTGGTCTGAAGTTAACTATTTGCCTTCGGCTCACGGTTCAGCCATCTTTACACGTGGAGAAACACAGTCCTTGACGACTTGTACCTTGGGTACTAAACTAGACGAGCAATTAATAGATAGTGCAATGTTTAGCGGTACTAACCGTTTCATGCTGCATTATAACTTCCCTGGTTTTTCTACTGGTGAAGTAAAACCTAATCGTGGCCCGGGAAGAAGAGAAGTAGGACATGGTAACTTGGCTTTAAGAGCTTTGAAAAAAGTAATGCCTAAAGATTCCGATAATCCTTATACTGTTCGTGTAGTGTCTGATATTTTGGAGTCTAATGGTTCCTCTTCTATGGCAACAGTTTGTGCCGGCACTTTGGCTTTAATGGATGCTGGTGTACCTATTTCAGGCCCTGTGTCAGGTATCGCCATGGGATTGATTACAGATCATGGTAAATGGGCTGTATTGTCAGATATCTTGGGTGATGAAGATCACTTGGGAGACATGGACTTTAAAGTAACAGGTACAGAAAAAGGAATCACTGCTTGTCAAATGGACATTAAAGTAGATGGTTTATCTTATGATATCTTGTCTCAAGCGCTTCAACAA
>DATHPB010000153.1:0-23622 GCA_035484295.1 Cytophagaceae bacterium | reverse complement strand
ATAGGGATAGAAATCAAAGGACCCCTTACATTGACATTTTTAATGCTGTCAATTCTGGTACAAGGGGCATATTCTAAGAATCCATCGGGTTTCTGAACGGTATTGGTAATGGTCCAATCAGTAAACTTGTATCCAGGAGGTACAGTAGCCTGAACGGAATCTATAATAATGAAATTTCTGTATTCATAGGGGAAAGCGTTGCGAAATACACCGCCTGAAGGATTAATTGTCACGGTGAATGAAGCATGCTCTTTGCATTGTATACTACTTGGAATATCAAATTCTATGTCGCGTTTTTTGCCTACAATGGTAGACGCACTTCCAAAACTTTCACACCAATAAATCATGGTGCTGTCTAACGAAGTCGGATCTTTTTCAAAAGAGGCACCTGCATCGGCTCTTGTTCTGTCCGTTGCTGTTTCTCTGTTGCCAGTGAGATACAACAGGTCCCGATATGAATTGAGGAGAATGGAAGCACTCTCTACACCCAGCCATGGGTCCGTTGTTGCAGGAGGATTGCTAAGATAAAAAGACGAAGGTTCCAGTATCGTATAATTACATACCACACGCATCACATCAGAGGGTTGGTAAGTATACGCAGCAGGAATACCATACTTGTGCAAAGAGTCTAAACTCAAATCAAAAAAGAATTGTGCATCGGCTAACGAGTCATTGGGATCGGGAATTTTAGTAACGCAGGATAAAGGATAAGCGATGCTGTCAACACCTGACGTAATAGCGTCTTTATTCGCATCTGTAACAACTAATTTTATGGAGTTCAATTGAAATAATTTTCCATAAACGATATCTGCTCTCAGGTAACTGTAGAGAAAGTTGAAGGACTTTGCACCGTAGTTTTGAAGTTGTTGGGTGCTTTTTCCGACAAAAGGATCTCCATCCTGGAAGTAAGCAAGAAGTTCTGTTTGTATTGTATCACCCGGAATACAACGGTTGTTTTTGATCTTGGATCTATCCGCAGGTGTGTAGGTAAGGTTGTCGGGCAAACGATTGTTGTCGTTATCTTGTTCGCCTAAATTCAATCGTACAGCCGTATGCGAAGTAGCTACCCATCCCGGAGTAATACATCCCGGACAATGAACGGCTATATCTGTAGTCAGGCTTGCCACCAGTGCTTCACAGGTATTGGTGCAAGTCATATCGGGAACAATGTATACCTCTTCCGTAAATCGGGAGATCGGTATTCTGGCCGGACATTGTGCTGCCAATATAAATTTGACAGAAGAATTCCGCATGAACCTTGCAAAGAATAAACGATCTGTGACAAAGGTGTCTGGTAGAATGAAAAGTGTTTCCAAAAATGTATCACGGTAACCGTCCACACCTGCACCGGTGAGTGTTTGCTCGCTGGTTGGGGTGAGAGTGTAACCATAAGCGGAGGTAATTTTTAGGCTGCCGGGTACATACACAAGACCCGTATCGAGTTTTATCCGAATTTTAAATGCCCTGCTCAGTTCATTGAATCGATAGAAATCAGTACTAAGTCCGTTATTGAATATCTCAAATGTCGCACTATCCCCTTCATGCATATCGGTAATGATGGGTTCATAGAATTGCGTGAATGACAATTCGTTGTGTATGTCCCTCGGACTGGAAGCCGAGAAATCTTCTTCCTGGCATTCGTCTTGATATTTTACCTGTAAATTCCAGGCTTCGAAAGTCAGGGACACATTACTGGTATCATCTCCCGGACAACAATTAAAACCTTCTGCTTCTACTATGAAAGAATCCTGCGGCATCAAAGAAGCAAATTTGAAATTCCAGGAATACAGAGGATCGGGAATGGTGCAACTGTGTTGGAAAGTGAGAGGTATGGGTTGAGTGGGGAAAAGAGTCGTGACGGAAGAGCTTTGTAACATCAGGCCGGCCGTGTCTTTTAGTACCAGAGAGTTTTTACTGATGTACGTATAGGTATCGTAGTTAGAAGAACCCAAGGTGAATTGCAATTCAGTGGCGGGTCTTGTACCGTTGTTTTTTATAGTATAGATGTATTTCGTTTTTGAATTCAAACAATTCGATTCAGCGATGGCCGTTTTTGTGATCACGACGTCCGGTTTCTTTTTATTTTTTAGTACCTGAGCGATGATTGGGTAAGGAGTGACTTGATTGCATAGGGAGGTACCGCAGCCCCAGTCAATGAAGATGGAAGATTTCCCTTCGTCTTCCTTGATGCATTTTGTGACAATTACTTTTTCAATCAATACAATGGAATCGCCATTTAAGATATTAGGGAAATTGCCTTTAAAGATATAGGTGGAATCGTTTGTTGTTCCTGCAGATAATACGGTAACACCGGGAGTTGTACTGTATACACTTTGAATGGAAATAAACGGTCCGAACACATCTTTGAACTGTATGTAGCCGTCAAACTTCCCGCCGCCTGTATTCTTTAATATCAATTTTCGAATGATCGTATCTCCGAGAAAAGCGGAGGTCAAACGATTTGAAAAAATTGTTTCGTCATAGGTGAGACAAGGAGAAGAGAGAATGCTGGTATTGTAGAAAGAAGAAGCTTTGCTGTTATATTTCAAAGACAAGGTATCCGTAGTAGAAAAGAACTGACCGCAGCCGCTCAATGCACAAGGTTTAGTGGACGTCATGGTTACATTGATGTCAAACACACTGCTGGAAGTAAGCACGGTGTCGAACACCAGCTTGAGGTCGTTTCCTGTTACACTCATGATGATTTTACTGCTTGGTATGGAAGTGGTAAAAGCACTTGCCGACATGGTGCTGTTCAATTTGAATTCAGCGATGATGGGATAGACGTTTGTTGCCGATGTGTTTGTCAGAAGAATTTTAAGATTGCTTTTCCCGCAGATGTTGTAACCATCGGCATAAGTAAAGGTTGCCTGCACTTGCGCATGACTTGTAAAGGAAAGGAATGTAAATAAGAATAGGTTAAAAATAAATGATAGTGTGGTCTTCATAAAAAAACTTGATGAAAAAGTATTTTGTACTATACTGCTTGATACTTGCTAAAGCAAAAATGTAACAGAATGAAGTGGCAAATCATGCTGTTACACAAAGAACGAAGAAGTCCGACAGTACATTTAGTAGTGGCTCCGGCAGGAATCGAACCTGCATCTAGAGTTTAGGAAACTCCTATTCTATCCATTGAACTACGATGCCTTTAAGGTTCAAAAATAAGGATTATTTAACCTTAATACAAGTAATGGGGGTATATAGACTTGTGTTTGTCTTTTACAATTCGAGCGATGGTTTCTCTAAAGGAAGCCACGTTGGTATGGTCTTTCGCAGAGATAAACAAAACCTCCTGAGAAGCCGAAGCATAGCTTTTTTTGAAATTGTTCCAAAAGAATTCTTTGTCTAAAGGTTGTTCGGAATCTTCAGGATAATGGTAAGCATCAATTTTATTGAAGACCAATAAAACGGGCTTATCTCCTGCTCCTATTTCTGCAAGCGTTTTATTGACTACATGAATGTGATCTTCAAATGCAGGGTTGGATACGTCTACAATATGAATTAAGAGATCGGCTTCACGAACCTCGTCCAACGTAGACTTGAAGCTTTCCACCAGACTATGCGGTAGTTTTCTGATGAATCCGACGGTATCAGAAATCAGAAAGGGGATATTGTCCAGCACCATTTTTCTAACTGTAGAATCAAGTGTAGCAAACAATTTGTTTTCTGCCAACACATCGGCTTTTGAAAGGAGATTCATGACGGTTGACTTGCCCGCATTGGTATAGCCTACAAGGGAAATACGAATGGACTCAGACCTGGCTTTTCGTTGTGTTTGAGCTTGCTTGTCGATCTTTAGCAATTGTTCTTTCAGCAGACTGATTCTTGCCTTGATGTTTCGTCTGTCAGTTTCTATTTCTTTCTCTCCCGAACCACCACGTGTACCGGTAGCTCCGCGTTGGCGTTCTAGGTGTGTCCACATGTTGGTCAGCCTCGGGAGCAGGTATTCGTACCTTGCCAATTCTACTTGGGTTTTAGCTTGTGCTGTTTTTGCGCGGATCAAAAAGATTTCGAGAATGAGTAAGCTGCGGTCAAAAACTGTTTTTTTTAATTCATTTTCGATGTTCCTTAGTTGAGAAGGAGAAAGATCATCGTCAAAGATGACGGTTTCTGCCGGATACTCTTCCAAAAAAAGACGAATCTCTTCCAGTTTCCCTTTGCCAACAAATGTTCGGGAATCCGGTCTTTGAATTTTTTGAGTAAATGTCTTAAGTGTGGAATAACCGGCTGTTTCTGCAAGAAAGGCAAGCTCATCCAGTTCATCCTTGACTTTCCATTCGGGTGTTTGGTTAGGAACTACCGCGACCAAAATGGTTTTGTCTTTATAAAATGTGGCGTCTTTTTTTTGTTCTGTCATTTGGTTCTCAACCCTTCTATATAAGTCGCTACTGCTTCTATCTCTTGTTCACTTAGCATGCCCTCGTACGACTGCATCAATCCTTTGCCTTTGGCAATCATGAGCACGGTTTCTGTGTGCGTCAGTTTACTTTGGCTTAAATCTTTTGCACCTGATACTCCCAATTTGCCATCCTGACCATGACAAGCACTACACACCTGAACATAAATGGCTTTGCCATTTTGAAGTGCTACTTCATTGTTTTGCTCTAGTATGGTATTGTCAGGAGTAGCTGTGCTTGCCGCCGTATCCATGGTTACAGTGGGCTGTATGACTATTTTTTCTTTCTGTAAAGTCAAACTATTGGTTTCTGCCACACCAAAATTGTAAACAAAAATGACCATTGTAAGCACGCCTAATAATTTATTTTCTTTTTTCATGCTGATGATTCCTAGAGGAATGGCAACAAGTGTTAAGATGAGTTTCCCGATAAGATAGGGTGCCACGGTATGTAAGGCGTAAAGCAAGTATCCACCGGTAATTAAAATAAGACTTCCGAGAATCATGTCCACTATTTTTGTCTTTTGACGAAATGCAGCAAGCTTCTCTTTTTTATTGGTGAGTAACAAGATCAACTTGTAACCGAAGAAGATCATAAAAAGCACTACGACTGTGATGTGCAGGTGAAGAAAGCCTTTTGCCATAAGTAATAAGTTTAAGGTTAGAGAGGTTGCGAAGACCGAACAAACTTAATGTATTTTTTTCATTTCAACCAGACCGAAAGAGAATTGCCAAACCCCTATCTTAAAGTATCAGATATATGTCGCTTTAATGAATCAAAAATCACAAATAATACTTATATTTGAGAGTATACTGTCAAGATGGAAATAAAAGAATTGAGCTTAAAGGGGGTATTTGAAATTACTCCGAAGGTATTTGACGACGCACGAGGATTCTTTTTTGAAGCGTTCAATGAAGTAACTTTTCGTTCTGCCGGGTTGCCTTATCATTTTTTACAGGATAATCAATCGTATTCCAGCAAAGGGGTCTTGAGAGGCCTGCATTTTCAAAGGGCACCTTTTGCCCAGGGAAAACTTGTGCGTGTGTTGAGGGGCAGTATCATCGACGTTGTTGTCGATTTGAGAAAAGGGTCTGATTCTTTTGGTAAACACTTACTAATTCCTCTTGACTCGGATAAACGCAACATGGTGTATGTACCGGTTGGTTTCGCCCACGGCTTTGTGACATTAGAGGACAGCATGGTCATGTACAAGTGTACCAATGTGTACGATAAAAATTCGGATGGCGGAATACGATGGAATGATCCCGACCTGGGAATTGATTGGGGAACGAGTCATCCCGTCCTTTCGGAAAAAGATGCGGCATTGCCATGCTTGAAAGATGTCATTGATGATTTAGCTTTTTAAATAGAATGAAATTCACGAGACTGTTTTCCCCCTTTTTGAATACTTTGTTGGTCACGCTGGTCATGACTTCCTGTTATGTAAGGAAAGAATACCGGATGTTCAGAACAGAGCAAAGTTTTATGAATGATTCTATTCAGAAGGTTTTGAGAGAAGAGAAGTCTCCGATATTTACCATTCATGAGAATGACATCATTGAACTGAATGTATACAGTAGTAAAGGCGAAAGAATCATTGATCCTGATCAGGAATATTTCTTGGCGTCAAAAGGCACAAGCAGTATGGCACTGACTAAAACGGAACAATACATTGTTCAAAAAGATGGTTCTGTTTTTCTACCGATGGTTGGAAAGGTATACCTGGATGGGCTTTATGTCACGGCTGCAGACAGTTTGTTATCGACTCGCTACAATGAATTTTATAAAGATTCTTATGTGAAAACGCGCCTGATCAACAAGAGGATCATTGTCATTGGTCCAATGGGCGGAAAGGTAATTAAATTGGAAAACGAAAACATTAACCTGATTGAAGCAATGGCTTTGTACGGAGGGTTAAATGAGAACATGCATTCTGACCGTATTCGGGTATTACGAGGAGATCTTTCCAATCCGGATGTTCAACTTATCAACCTCTCCACTATTGATGGCTTAAGAAAAGCACAACACAAGCTTCTGCCCGGAGATATTATTTATATAGAACCGATTAAAAGAGTATTCAGAGATACCATGACAGATATTCTTCCGGCGATAAGTTTAACTGTAAGCTTGTTGACATTATTGGTGTTGATCAATAGCAGACAACCGTAGATTTAGATTGCATGAGCGATTTTCCAAATCCAAACCATTCATTGCCGCAGACAGAGACGTCAGATGTGTTTTCTCAGGAATTCGACCTGACGAGAATGATTGTTGTTTTTCGCAAAAGTCTGATTTGGATCGTACTTATTTTACTTTGTTCTATACTTGGAGCTTATTTTTTCATCCGGTATACCAAACCGTTATTTGAATCAAAGTCTCAGCTGAAGCTTGATTTGAACAATGAGGCAAGTGCAATAGGGTTTTCTAAAATAGATCCTTCTTTGGAAGAGTATTCTGCGGCCTCAAAGGTGGCCGGAGAAGTAGAGTTCATCAAATCGCCTCTCGTATTAAAGGAAATTAATTCAAGAGCCGGCCTGGAAGTAGGATATTATGCGTTAGGTGACATACTTTACGAAGAGCGCTTTCAGAATAATCCCATTGTACTGGAATATAGGGTTATTGCCCCATCATTGCTCAATGAGAGAATTGCAATCTCTATAGAGTCTGCATCAGATTACAAATATTCTTATCCATGGAAGGGAGAAACGATTGAAGGGATTGCCAAGTTTGGCAATATGATCACTACTGAGGGTTTGGTCTTTAAAATTAATAAAACACCTTACTTGGCAAGTGAACTCATTACAAAAGATTTTTTCTGTGTAGTGCATAGCCCGCAATCCATAGAAGCATACCTTGCGCAAAATCTTTCTGTGGACATAGACAACATGGAAGCGAAAATCATTTCTGTTGGATTTAAAGATTACAACAAGAATAAAGCAGCCTACATCGTCAACTTGATCGATTCTGTATACCTTGAAAAGACAGTGGAGCTAAAAACCTCCAAACACGAAAAGACACTTAATTTTTTGAAGGCATCGTTGCGCAAAACGGAAGCAAATTTGCTGGACGCTGAAAAAGACTTGGAAGAATTTTTGAAAACCAATAAGAGTGGAGAGTTAAAAACCTTATACGAAAGAATATACACGAAGATAGACGAACTGGAAAAGGAAAAGACAGCCTTGTTGAATCATTTGTACATCTATAAAGATCTGGAAGAATCCGTAGAAAAAGGACATGAATTGGAATCGTTTTTTCCTGCTCTTGTTGGTATTCAAGATCCTCAATTGATCAAATCATTGAATGAGTACAACGAATTAAGAATGGATATGCTGAGAATAAAAGGTTCTCAAAGTGCCAATACTTTTGTCTTCAGACGCAAGCAGAACATGCTGAACAATTCTAAATTGTCAGTGTTAAATCAGTTAAGTCAAAACAGACACGTTATACAAAAAGAAGTATTCGGCATCAATACAGCCATCTATAAACTGGAAAGTCAAATTGTCGATCTGCCTTCCAAGGAAACGGAATTAGCCAGACTTAGGAGACATTATGACATTTATGAAAAGTTTTATTTGTTGTTGTTAGAAAAGGAAACAGAATTCGAAATTGCACGTGCAGGAGCCATTCCTAATTTTGTTATATTATCTGAAGCGACGGTTTCTCTTATTCCTGTATTCCCTCAATCCCGCATGGCTTATGGCTTTGCTGTTGGGTTTGGAGTATTAGCCAGTCTAGTCCTTGTTTTGATCAGTTACTTGCTTGATTCATCATTAAGTTCACTCAAAGAAATTGAATCGGGCCTTAGTTTACCTGTACTTGGAGGTATTCCTGAATACCGAAAGGAAAAAATGGAATTTTCGAGATTGGTCGTGGATCAAAATCCTAAATCACAAATCAGTGAAGCCTTGCGATCGATTCGTACGAGTCTTGACTTCATGGCTACTACAAGAGGTAAGAAGAAGACGATCTCTATTACATCTACAATCAGCGGAGAAGGTAAGACATTTGTTGCGGTTAACCTCGCTGGTATTCTGTCTCAATCTGGACTGAAAGTGGTGCTGTTGGATTTGGACATGCGTAAACCTAAAGTACACCTTTCCTTTGGTGTAGATAATGACAGAGGCATGAGTACTTTACTTATCGGCAAGCATGAGATCAACGATTGCATTAAGAAGACCAGCATGCCTAATCTTGATTTTATTCCTTCTGGTCCTACTCCTCCCAACCCTTCGGAGCTGATCATGCGTGATGAATTTAAGGAACTCTTGGATAAGCTGCATACCGTCTATGATGTTGTATTTATTGATTCACCTCCTGTCGGTTTAGTGACGGATGGCATATTGATCATGAAACATGTGGACGTGGCACTGTATGTACTTCGTATCAATTACTCCAAGCGATCGTTCAAGGCGAACCTGAATAAGTTGGTTCAAACGGCCAACTTTAAACAAATGGGCGTAATTGTAAATGCTGTACAGAATGTACACACGTATGGCTATGGCTACGGCTATGGTTACGGCTATTATGAAAATGGTAAAAAGGAATTTCCTCGTTCCGTTTTCATTGAATGGTTGAAAAAAATAGTAAGAATTAAATGACATCAATATTTTCAAGACTGTTTAAAAAGAAGTCGGAAGCATCGTCTTTTCCCGCATTAGCGTTAGACATGCATTCTCACCTGCTCCCTGGCATCGACGATGGAGTGGAAGATCTTGAACAAGCCTTGCAAACGATAAAGGCCTTAACATCCATAGGCTATGAGACGCTCGTTACCACTCCTCATGTCATGGGTGGCGTATACAATAACGATGCGACTCTCATCTTGCAAAAAAGAGATGAAGTACGCGAATATATAACACGCCATGGAATCAACATAAGACTGGAAGCCTCGGCAGAATATTTTTTGGACGAGGTTTTCATGGATATGTTGAAAAATGATAAAAGCAAGTTATTGCCTTTTGGAAAGAACTATATCCTGATCGAAACTTCATTCATGTATTCGTCTCCTTATTTAGACGAAGCCATTTTTTTACTTCAGGCATCCGGCTATCGACCTGTATTAGCGCATCCTGAGCGTTACATCTATTTACATGAAGATTGGAACAGGTATTGTGAATTGCACGATAAAGGCTTGTTATTTCAACTGAATTTATCATCTCTTACAGGTTACTATTCTCCGATGGTAAAAAAAATAGCCCGTAGATTGATCGATGAAAAAATGATCGATCTTGCAGGTACCGATTGTCACGGAGCAAGACATATTCCCGTATTGGAGAAAGCGGTAGAAGATGAATATTATAAAAAACTCGTGACTTTACCTTTGCTCAATAATTCACTCTTCTCATGATTTTAATAACAGGCTGCAACGGATTGTTGGGAAGTCAACTGGCTGCGAACCTTGTTGCCGAGGGGCACGAAGTAAGGGCTTATGTGAGACCTGGTGCGGATTTGAGCTTATTATCTTCGTCTCTGAAGAAACAAATCAATTGGAGCGAAGGAACGTTGTTTGATTCCTATGCAATTGGAAGAGCATTAGAAGATGTTGACCAAATTATACATGCTGCAGCGATAGTGTCTTTTGCACCGTCTCGGAGGAATGAAATGTTTAAGATTAACGTGGAAGGGACAGCATGCTTGGTCAATGAGGCACTGGTTGCAGGCATCAAGAAGTTTGTTCACATCAGCTCGGTTGCTGCTCTGGGAAGACCGGCGAACAAAATGATGATCGATGAAACCGATTTGTGGGTAGAGGCAGAAAGCAATACCAATTATGCCAAATCAAAATACCTGGCGGAGTTAGAAGTATTCAGAGGCTTTGAAGAAGGACTCGATGGTTTTGTATTGAATCCCTCGGTTATTTTAAGTCCTGGCGATTTGCAAAAAAGCAGTGCCAAGTTATTTGGTTATGTACTTAAGAGCGGTCGGTATTATACAGAAGGTGAACTTAACTACGTGGATGTCAGAGATGTTTGTAACGTCTTGAGTCAGCTGATGCGATTGCCTGTAAACGGTGAACGGTTTATATTGAATGCGGGAAGCGTTTCATTCAAACACTTCTTTGAACAAATCGCCAAAGAGTTTGGTAAAATACCACCGACAAAGGCAGCCAGTGCATGGATAAAAGAGTTGATTTGGAGGATAGAATATATACGTTCGTTGATATCGGGCTCAGAACCTTTAATCACCAGAGAAACCGCTCGCATGGCAGGAGCCAGTCATGGCTTCAATAATCAAAAAATAAAAACGCTTCTCAATTATCAATTCCACTCTATTGACGATTCTGTTCATTGGGTTTGCCAAGAATTGGCTAAGCAACAACCTGTTCATAACTTGTTGTAAAAGCTATACAAAGCAATGGCGTATTTTTAGTAGCTTTAGATAAACCAATTCATTCAGCTATTCGTTGTACCAAGATATGGGCAAAAGAAACAGAACGTCTCAGGAAGATTTGAAGGCTGTGAAGAGTTTTGAAGAAAGTCTTCAGAAGGATGAACCCCTTTTTTTGGATGTATCCATTTACGAAATCATCGTACATTTTTACTTGGAGCATGCCAAAATCAATAAGGCCTTAAAAGCGGCAACCATTGGTTTTGAGCAACACCCTTTCTCTTCAGAAATGATGGTATTGAAAGCAACCGCTTTGCTTAGTAAAGGATATTACGACAAGGCAGAAGAGCTCATTGATAAAGTGGAGCTTTATCAACCCAACGATTTAGACACTATCATGTTGCGTGTGCAATACCTGAGTTTGCAAGAACAGTATGAAGAAGCAAGCATTTACATCAATGAAAAAATAGTATTGGCAGATGCGGAAGACCGTGCAGATCTCTATGTGGCTTTAGCCGGCATTTTGCAAGACTGGGGTAAGTTTGACGAAGCGATCAACTATTATCAGCAGGCCTTATCCATCGATTCATCCATCGAAGAGGCGATCTATGATCTTTCGTATTGCCTGGAGATATCGGACAGGCAGGAAGAAGCGATCCAGCTTTTTCAGAACATTATCGACAAAGATCCTTATTCTTGTGATGCCTGGTTTTGTTTAGGTATGGCACACCTTAAGCTTGAAAATAACAATAAAGCAAAGGATGCATACGAATTTGCAATTGCCATTAACGATAATTTTGCTCCTGCTCACTTTAACTTGGGTGAGCTTTGTGTGTTTGAGGAAAAGTACGAACAGGCACTGGAGCATTTCAATAAAACATTAAGTTTGGAAGGACCTGGTCCGGATATATACTATAGCATTGCCTTTTGCATGGAACGTTTGGCAAAATACGGGAAGGCCATAGAGTTTTATCGTAAAGCGTCTAAGATCAATGTGTTTTACGATGAGGCGTATTATGGCATAGGACGTTGCCTGGAAGCGCAGGATAAACCTTACGAGGCCATCCATTTCTACGGTAAAGCCATCAAGTTAGACCACTACAATCCTTCTTATTGGTTGGCTAAAGCAGATGCAGAATACAGGACTGGTAATGTGACGTCCAGCCTGGAAGCGTATCAGGAAGCTTGTGTGTTAGACCCTGCAAATCCAGAAATCTGGAAAAACTGGAGTTTTGTACACTACGAAATGGGAAATTTTGCAGAGGCCTATGATCTCGTAATGGCAGGAATAGAGGAGCTTCCGGAAGAAGCAGAGCTTTATTACAGGGCTGTTGTTTATCTTATTAGTGCAGGTAAATACAAAGAAGCCTTTACTTATTTAGAAAATGCGTTAATTTTGAACTTTGAAATGCATCACATTCTTTTTGAATTTTTTCCAAGACTGGAAACTCAAAAAGGGTTGTATAAAATTATTGATCAGTATAGAAAATAGCGTGCATGTACGACAATTTTAAGTTATCACAAATTCCAACACGTACACAGAAACCAAGGCAAGATGGTTTTACCATGGTGATGGATAAAGGGTTGAGCATTCGTGAAGTGGAAGATCTCATTGATGTAGCAAGCGATTATATTGACATTGTAAAACTGGGCTGGGCAACTTCATACGTTACTCCTAAGTTGAAAGAAAAGCTGGCCGTATATAAGTCTGCAGGTATTCCCACGTACTTCGGAGGTACCTTGTTTGAAGCGTTTATTATCCGCAATCAGTTTGAAGAATACCGCAAGATCCTTGATAAATTTGACATGCCTTTTGCAGAGGTGTCAGACGGTTCTGTCGACATGAACCATGATCAAAAATGCGAGTACATCAGGGCACTGGCCAAGCAAGTGACAGTCTTGTCTGAAGTCGGTTCTAAAGACGTAGAAAAAATTATTCCTCCTTACAAATGGATTCAACTCATGCAATCGGAGTTGGATGCCGGTGCATGGAAAGTGATAGGAGAAGCAAGAGAAGGCGGAAATGTAGGTCTGTTCAGGTCCTCAGGAGAAGTAAGATCAGGCTTGGTAGAAGAGATCCTTACACAAGTTCCTTCGGAGAGAATAATTTGGGAGGCACCACAGAGGGATCAACAGGTTTGGTTCATTAAATTGTTGGGTACAAATGTGAATTTGGGTAATATCGCTCCACATGAAGTCATTCCGGTAGAAACTTTGCGCCTAGGCATCAGAAGCGATACATTTGATTATTTCCTTGACAAATAAGATGACATGGAGTTTGTTTCCTATTTCATAGATTTATTCCTGCACCTTGACAAACACTTGGATAGTTTTGTCTCCAATTACGGTGCATTCACTTACTTCATCTTATTTTTAATCATCTTCGCAGAAACCGGACTTGTGGTGACGCCTTTTTTACCAGGCGACTCTTTGTTGTTTGCAGCCGGAGCCATTGCTGCGAGACCTGATGGACTGGATCCTTTTTTGTTAGTGGTGCTATTATTGATAGCTGCTGTTTTGGGAGATGGAGTGAATTATCTTATCGGCAAATTCATCGGACCGAAAGTTTTTGCACGGGAATATCGTTTCTTGAAAAAAGAACACTTGGTCCGTACGCAGGAGTTTTATGAAAAGCATGGTGGTAAAGCCATCATCATTGCGCGCTTTATCCCTATCATTCGTACGTTCGCTCCTTTCATCGCCGGTGTGGGTGCCATGAACTATTCCAGGTTTGTCATTTATAACATAGTAGGTGCCGTAGCATGGGTCGTTTCTTTTGTCGTACTGGGATACCTTGTCGGAGATAATGTCTATGTAAAAAAGAACTTTACATTGGTCATCTTTGGTATCATCTTCATTTCTGTACTTCCTGCCGTCTACCAGGCGTTTGCGTCGCGCAAACATTCCGCATAGATTTAAACGTTGCAACCATGAAACAATTCGGCCTGATTGGTTATCCATTGAGTCATTCGTTTTCTAAAAAATATTTTTCTGAAAAATTCACGAAAGAAGAGATCAAAGGATGCAGCTATGAACTCTATGAACTGTCCTCTTTGGCGGGCTTTCGCCAATGGATGGAAGGCGTAAAGAACCTTAACGGTTTGAATGTTACTATTCCATACAAGCAAGAAGTCATTCCTTTTTTAGATCGGTTGGATGATAAGGCCAAAGCCATCGGCGCAGTGAATGTCATCAAAAAGGAAAACGATGGAACGTTTACGGGCTATAATTCGGATTATCATGGATTCAAACGGTCATTGGAGCAATTTTTAGGAGATGCAAAACCTTCCAGAGCGTTGGTGCTCGGTACTGGCGGTGCCTCTAAAGCAGTGGTAGTAGCACTGCAAGACCTGAACATTGTACCTCAATATGTGTCTCGCACGGCAGGTCATGGAGTCATCGCTTACGATGAACTCACCCCAGCCATTTTGTCGACGCATGCATTGATCATCAATACCTCACCGGTAGGCATGTATCCGCATGTTGATCAGTGTCCCGCTATACCCTATGAGCAGCTAGGTTCCGGACATTATTTGTACGATCTTGTTTATAATCCCGCAGAAACTTTATTCATGAAAAAGGGGTTAGAAAGAGGTGTCAAGGCAAAGAATGGCCTTGACATGCTTGTTCTCCAGGCAGAGAAAGCCTGGGAAATCTGGAACAGTTAATCAAAGGTACGCCATGAATGAATTCAATTTGGTTTCTGCTTATAAGCCTACAGGAGACCAACCGCAAGCGATCCGTGAGTTGGTCAATGGCATAGAAAAAGGAGATGATGCGCAAGTACTCTTGGGTGTGACCGGTTCTGGCAAGACTTTTACCATGGCCAATGTCATTGCTCAAACCGGCAAACCTACTTTAGTATTGAGCCACAACAAGACATTGGCTGCTCAACTCTACGGTGAATTCAAACAGTTTTTTCCAGAGAATTTGGTCGAGTATTTCATCTCTTATTACGATTACTACCAACCCGAAGCCTATCTCCCCTCTTCCAATGTTTATATAGAAAAGGACCTGTCCATCAATCAGGAAATTGAAAAATTACGCTTGAGAGCAACCTCTGCTCTCATGTCGGGCAGACGGGACGTGATTGTGGTGGCTTCCGTTTCCTGTATCTACGGTATTGGTAATCCCGATGAATTCAGAAACAGCATCATTAATGTTAAGAAAGGAGAAATTGTTTCACGCAATCAGCTCTTGTATAGTTTTGTGCAGATCTTGTACAACCGCACAGCCGTTGAACTGACAAGAGGTACCTTCCGTGTCAAGGGTGATACCATTGATATCTTTCCTGCCTATGCGGATTTTGCTTACCGCATTGTGTTGTGGGGAGATGAAGTGGAACAAGTACAAACCATCGATCCGAATAGTGGAAGAAAATTGTCGGACGAACCACACATGGTATTGTTTCCTGCCAACATTTTCGTGACGGGTAAAGACTCTATGGAAAGATCCATCTTTCAAATTCAGGATGATCTGGTAAAGCAAATGAATTTGTTTGAAAGCGAAGGGCGTTTCCTGGAATCGAAACGCATCAAGGAGCGTACGGAGTATGATCTTGAGATGATGCGTGAATTGGGTTATTGTTCGGGTATAGAAAATTATTCCAGGTACTTCGATCAACGTAAACCGGGCGATCGACCTTTCTGTTTATTGGATTACTTACCAGACGATTACCTGATGGTGGTGGATGAAAGTCACGTGACCATTCCGCAAGTCAAGGCCATGTGGGGTGGTGACCGTTCCAGAAAAGTAAACCTGGTAGATTACGGTTTTAGGTTACCGTCTGCTTTAGACAACAGACCCCTTACGTTCAGTGAATTTGAAAGCATGATTCCTCAAGTCGTTTTTGTCAGTGCGACGCCTGCGGATTATGAAATGAAACGAACGGAAGGTGTAGTGGTGGAACAAGTGATTCGCCCAACTGGTTTGTTGGATCCGGAAATTGTAGTTCGTCCAAGCATCAACCAGTTGGATAACTTATTGGATGAGATTCACCAGCGCATTGAAATGGGAGATCGTGTATTAGTGACTACCTTGACCAAACGCATGGCAGAAGAGCTTTCCAGATACCTTGATCGTTTGAACATCAAGACGCGTTATATCCACTCGGAAGTAAAGACCTTGGAAAGAGTGGAAATTTTAAGAGAACTCCGTCTGGGCATTTTTGATGTATTGGTAGGTGTCAACCTATTAAGAGAAGGACTGGATTTACCGGAAGTTTCACTTGTTGCTATTTTAGACGCGGACAAAGAAGGTTTCTTGAGAAATGTACGTTCGCTCGTGCAGACCATCGGGCGTGCTGCGCGTAACAGCAATGGAAAGGTAATCATGTATGCCGATAAGATCACAGACTCTATGGAAGAGGCTATCAGTGAAACCAATCGACGCAGGAGCATACAGATTGCTTACAACGAAAAACACGGCATCGTTCCCATAACGGTGACTAAAACAAAAGAAGAGATCATGGGGCAAACTCGTGTCGTCAATGCCAACAATGCAAGTAATAATTACGGCGTTTCTGACCTTGATATGCCTTCTAAAGTAGCGGATCCCATTGTGGCTTACCTGTCTTTACCAGAATTGGAAAAACTGCTGAATAAGGCCAGACAGGACATGGATAATGCTGCCAAAGATTTAAACTTCTCAGCTGCTGCTAAATACAGAGACGAATTTTTTGCGATTGAACAGTTATTAAAGGAAAAGAAATCAAACAGTTAAGCAATTGTTAAGAAATTAATTGGTGTACCATTCATTTCTCTTTTATAGAAAAAAGTACCCTTAGTTTTGGAAATGATAGAATGCATGCATATACTTGCACCGTAAAATTTAGTTAATCCAATCTTTTTAAAAACTAAAAAAACAAACTGTATGAAAAAAGTTATCCTATCGTTGGCAGTTGTATCCGCTTCTCTTTTCACAACTGTTGCGTCCGCTCAAATTTCAAATGACAAAGGTACATTCACTAAGCCAGTTGCTGGTAATGTATTAGTTGAATTACAAGTATCTCCAAACCTTGCTGCAGGTAGTGCATTTAGCTTGAACGATCCATTGTTAGTGAATCTTTCTAACGGTTTGGATTATACAAACCTTACAAGTACTGGAACTACTCAGGATTTTGCAAACTTGTCTTCAGTTGTACCTGCTTTGAAAGGCCGTTATTTCCTATCTGATAATTCTGCTCTAAGAGTGCAATTGGGTATGATCCTTTCTTCTCAATCAATCAAAAACTCTCCTGCCTCTGGTCCTTCTACGAAAGAGACAATCGGAAGAAATGGTTTTGACTTGATCGTAGGTTATGAAAAACACTTCTCTGGTGCTGAGAGATTGTCTACTTATGCAGGTGCTGACATCATGTTCGGTATGGTAGGTGCAAAATCTAAAGTTGACAATGGTACGACTACATTGACTGCTAAACAAAGCTCAATTGGTTTTGGTCTAAGAGCTGTAACTGGTTTTGACTATTACTTCATTCCAAAAGTATACTTGGGAGCTGAACTTGGTCTTGGTTTGAGCTACAACAACTATGGTAACGTGAAACGTTCTGGTGGTGCTCTTACAGATATTACTACTAAGACTGGTAATTTCTCTATCACTCCATTCTTGACTCCTGCAATTCGTCTAGGTTACAATTTCTAGTCAAGAACTAATCTTAAATAAAAAGGTCTCCTACTGAAAAGTAGGAGACCTTTTTTATGTCCCAAACGACAGGGGTTAAGTAAATGACTCTAAAAGAAGACGACAGTATGGATACTGTATGGCTAAAGCATAGGTAAAGCATACCTAACCCATAGTTAGTGTATGGACTACAATTGTTATGTTAAGCACAAAAAAGTCCTGATGAAAATCAGGACTTTTATTAGAGTAGGTAATGATCAATGATTATTTCGTTGCTTTCGCCAACAACTCATTCACTTTAGTCCAGTTCACTACGTTCCAGAAGGCAGCGATGTAATCCGGACGACGGTTTTGATACTTCAGGTAGTAAGCATGTTCCCATACATCAAGTCCAAGGATTGGAGTTCCTTTTACTTCTGCTACGTCCATCAATGGATTGTCTTGGTTAGGAGTAGAAGTGATGGCCAGAGAACCGTCTTCTTTCACGATTAACCAAGCCCATCCTGAACCGAAACGTGTCGCGCCCGCGTTGGCGAATTCTTCTTTGAACTTGTCAAACGTTCCGAATGCTTTGGTGATGGCATCCGCCACAGCACCTGTAGGTGCACCGCCTCCTGAAGGAGAAAGCAATGTCCAGAATAAAGAGTGATTGTAATGACCGCCACCGTTGTTTCTGATGGCAGCGGATGTCTTGCTGATGTTCTTCAACAAGTCCTCTAAAGATTTGCTGGCCCAGTCTGAACCTTCCAATGCTTTGTTCAGATTGGTTACATAAGCGTTATGGTGTTTGCCATGGTGGATCTCCATGGTTGCTTGATCGATGTTTGGTTCCAATGCGTTGGTCGCATAAGGAAGAGCAGGTAATTCAAATGCCATAGGTTGTATAATTGTTAAAAGTGAATAATTGGTTTTATGCGGTGTCCAAAGGTAAATTAATTTCTAAGTTTAGTAAAGAATTCTTTCAACAGTTCTTCCGATTCGGTGGCAAACATGCCGGTTACAATCTGCGAAGAAGGATGAACGATGTGTGGGTTGTAGAAAGAATACCCCCGTTTTATATCACGAGCTCCGTATACAATCTTGGGAATCTGTGCCCAGAATGTTGCACCTGCACACATGCAGCAAGGTTCCAAGGTGACGTACAGCGTACATTCGTTTAAATGTCTTGATCCGAGGTAATCGCAGGCTGCAGTAATCGCAAGTATTTCAGCGTGTGCGGTAGGATCTTTTAATTGCTCGGTCTGGTTGTGGGCGCGTGCAATGATTCTGTCTTTACAAACAACAACCGCGCCAACGGGCATTTCGTCTTCGTCAAAGGCTTTCTGTGCTTGCTTCAACGCTTCGCGCATGTAATGTTCATCGCTTTGAACCGTCAGCATCTTTATTTCTTGGTTGATTTGTTTTTATTCTGTTGCTCCAATACGGTTTTAGGTGTCAAGCCTTTTACTTCCGGTTGTGCGATGTTTGGGATCGCTTTACTCGCCTTGTTGGCATTGATGCGTATGGAAGACATGATTTTAGCTGCAGTGGGTTGCCATTTTTTTTGATCCTCCGATGGAGTAGTCATGTTGAAAATGAGAATGTGATTGGCATTGCCCGGAACCAGATCACCTGTCTCTTGTGTGGCTTCTACTTTTGTTTGAGCCAGAATGGTGAATTGAAAATACTGGTACTTTGTTGTCTTATCAAATGTGGAGACAAACTCAAAGACAGAGTAAGGACGACCGTTGATGTATTGAACCGTGTCTTTTATGAAATCAACTTTCTCGTAACTTTCTATAATGGTAGATTTATAGATCTTGTGCAGCAAATCAATGTCTACGCCAGACCATCTGGATTTACTGATGTTAAGACCAAAGTCGACGGTACGGTCTAAGCTGGTGTAAAAGGCCACCGGTTTTTTAGTGGAAGGGTAACGCTGTCCGATGTCATCGTCAGACATCGGTAAAAAATCCTTGGGTAATAAAACGTTGATGCCGTCCACCAAGGTGACGTTATGCAATTTCGGAACATCTGCACTCAAAATAAACAGTGCCAGGATGCCAACTAATAAAAGAGGGGAAGAACCGGTAAAGTATGCTATTTTTCTCATGGGCTAAAGATATTCAAAATCCTTTTAACTCTATAAGCTCCATTAAATCTTCTCTTAAAATACCGAGCGCTGTAATTTTTATTCCCATTATACTGTTATAAGTTTGTATCCCTAACAAATGGCGTTTATGAATGTTGTTTTTTACAAATACCAAGGTACTGGTAACGATTTTATTTTGATCGATGATCGTCAGAACCAATTTCCTCTGGGTAATGTGGCACTGATCGAACACCTTTGTCATCGTCGTTTTGGTATTGGAGCAGATGGCTTGATTCTTTTGCGAAATCATGCAACGGCTGATTTTGAGATGCTTTATCATAATTCAGACGGAAAAATAGGTTCTATGTGCGGAAATGGAGGAAGAGCTACGGTGCAGTTTGCCCATGACCTTGGCGTGATAGGTGACAAAACGACCTTTATGGCGGCCGATGGACTACATGAGGCGTATTTGAAAGACAATTGGGTGCATCTCAAAATGTCAGACGTGTCAGCTGTTGAAAAAAATGAGGCATTCTTTTTTATGAATACCGGCTCACCTCATTATGTCGCCTGGATGCAAAACCTCGATGATTTTCAAGTGTTTGAAGAAGGGAAAAAAATAAGGTACAACGACAGGTTCCGTGAAGTGGGCACGAATGTCAATTTTATGGAAAAAGATGGCACGGTCTTGAAAGTACGCACCTACGAACGCGGCGTAGAAGACGAGACTTATTCCTGCGGTACCGGAGTTACGGCTTGCGCCATTGCAGCTTCTTTCGGCGGTTTGATCTCACCTGTTCATATTTCAACCAAAGGAGGAGATTTGGCTGTTTCTTTTGAGCGACAAGGCAATACCTTCAGCAATATTTACCTGATGGGTCCGGCGAAAAGGGTGTTTGAAGGCACTGTGAACCTGTCTTTATAGGTCACGATCTGCCCGAACTTCACAAAAAAAATGTAAATTTATAGTTCCTATAAGTAGAGTAAAAAGAAGAACACATGTTAGGTTTTATTAAGAAAGTATTTGGTACTAAGTCCGAGAGAGATGTCAAAAGACTATTGCCATATGTCGATGCCACTAATCAGGAATTCGGATTGCTGAAAAATATTTCAGACGATCAGTTAAGAGCAAAGACAGAAGAATTGAAAGAAATCATTCGCAAACATTTACTGTCCATCGATCAGGAATTAAAAAGTTTGCACAATAAAATAGCCGATCAGCCGGAATTGACCATCAATCAGAAAGAGGATCTTTTTGAAAAGATCGATCAGTTGGAATTGCAACGCAATACGGAACTGGAAAAAGTATTGTGGGATATTTTGCCGAAAGCATTTGCAGTAGTAAAGGAAACGGCACGTCGCTATAAAGAAAACGGAAGCTTGTCAGTAACCCTTACTCCACACGACCGCCAGATTGCTTCAAAGAAGGCGAACGTTAAGATTACAGACGACAAGGCCATCTGGCACAATAAGTGGATCGCTGCAGGCAATGAGGTGACCTGGGACATGCTGCACTACGATGTGCAGTTGATCGGCGGGATGGTCTTGCACGAAGGAAAAATTTCTGAGATGGCAACCGGTGAAGGTAAAACCTTGGTGGCCACTCTTCCTGCATACCTGAATGCATTGGGAGAAAGAGGCGTTCACATTGTAACAGTCAACGACTACCTCGCAAAACGTGACAGCGAATGGATGGCACCGTTGATGGAGTTTCATGGATTGAATGTGGACTGCATCGATAAATACGAGGCGCATTCCGATGGAAGAAGGGCGGCGTATAATTCTGACATTACGTATGGTACCAACAACGAATTCGGTTTTGACTACCTGCGGGATAACATGGCCAGGAACAGTGACGAGCGTGTACAACGTGGTCACCACTATGCTATGGTGGATGAGGTCGACTCTGTATTGATAGATGATGCACGTACACCGTTGATCATCTCTGGTCCTGTGCCGAAAGGGGATAAGCATGAATTCTACGATTTGAAACCGCGTATTTACCGTGTGGTGGAAGAACAGAAAAAGATGGTCAATGCTTACCTGGTTGAAGCAAAGAAAAAAATTGGTGAAGGAAATGAAAAAGAAGGAGGCTTGTCTTTGTTTCGTGCCTATCGCGGTTTTCCGAAGCACAAAGCCTTGATCAAATACTTAAGTGAAACAGGGATCAGAGCTGTTTTGCAAAAAGTAGAAAACGAATACATGCAGGAAAACAGCAAAAGGATGCCGGAAGCAGATGCTCCTTTGTTCTTTACCATCGACGAAAAACACAACAACGTAGAATTAACAGATAAGGGAATTGACTTCATTACCGGCGAAGGAGAAGATCCAAACCTATTTATTCTTCCGGATCTTTCCGTCGGATTAAGCAGCATTGAAAAAGACAATGGTTTGACAGAAGAAGCGCGTCTCATAAAGAAAGAAGCGTTGATCGATGAATTCAGTTTGAAAAGTGATCGCGTGCATTCTTTGAATCAATTGTTGAAGGCGTATGCACTGTTCGAAAAAGATACCGATTACATCATCGTTGAAAATAAAGTAAAAATTGTTGACGAGCAAACTGGCCGTGTAATGGAAGGCCGTCGTTATTCAGACGGATTACATCAGGCGTTAGAAGCAAAGGAAAATGTGAAAGTAGAAGATGCTTCGCAAACGTATGCAACCGTTACACTGCAAAACTATTTCAGGATGTACCATAAACTCTCCGGTATGACCGGTACTGCAGAAACAGAAGCAGGTGAGTTCATGGAAATCTACAAATTGGATGTAGTGGTGGTTCCTACCAACAAACCGACTTCCAGAAAAGACGATCAGGATAAAGTATACAAAACAACGCGTGAAAAATACAACGCGGTTGCGGAAGAAATTGTGCAGTTGACGGAGAAGGGAAGACCTGTACTCGTTGGTACAACCTCTGTTGAAATTTCCGAATTGCTCAGCCGGATGTTGAAGATGCGGAATGTGAAGCATCAGGTATTGAACGCTAAGTTGCATGCCAAGGAGGCAGATGTTGTCGCGGAAGCGGGTAAGCCAAGCACCGTAACGATCGCTACCAACATGGCGGGTCGTGGTACGGATATTAAACTGACACCGGAGTCAAGAGCTGCAGGTGGTCTGGCCATTGTGGGTACGGAACGTCACGAGTCGCGTCGTGTGGACAGACAGCTGAGAGGTCGTTCGGGACGTCAGGGTGATCCCGGATCTTCTCAGTTCTTTGTGAGTTTGGAAGATAACCTGATGCGTTTGTTCGGTTCGGAGCGTATTGTGAAGTTGATGGACAGAATGGGCTTGGACGAAGGGGAAGTGATTCAACATTCCATGATCACGAATTCCATTGAGCGTGCACAGAAGCGAGTGGAAGAGAATAACTTTGGTGTTCGTAAGCGTCTGTTGGAATATGACAACGTCATGAACTCTCAACGCGAGGTAATTTACAAACGCAGAAAAAATGCATTAGAAGGCGAGCGTTTGCAATTGGATATACTCAACATGGTGTACGATGTATGCGATGAAGTTGCAAGCAGCACGCAGGGTAAAGGTGGATTTGAGAATTTCGAATTGGTACTTATCAAAACGTTTGGCTTAAACAGCAAGGTAGACGAAGCGGCATTCAACGCCTATAAGCCTGCTGATTTGTCCGCGAAGATATACCAGGAAGCCTTGGCGCACTACAGCGAACGCATTACAAAGTTTATGCAAGTGCACTATCCGATGTTCAAGGATTTGTATGTGAACAGAGGTGCAACGATTGAAAACATTATCATACCTTTTTCTGACGGCAAAAGACAGATCAACGTACTGGCAAAATTGGACAAGCTGGTTGCCGACAAATCGGCCGAATTGCAAAAGTCATTGGAAAAATCTATTACCTTGGCGGTGATAGATACTCTATGGATAGAGCATTTGAGAGAGATGGACGATTTGAAACAGTCTGTTCAAAACGCAGTGTTCGAGCAAAAAGATCCATTGTTGGTTTACAAGTTTGAAGCCTTCCAATTGTTTAAAACGTTCATCGCGAAAGTAAATGAGGAAACGTTGTCCTTCTTGTTCAGGGCTGACGTCATGACGCAAGACCAACCGGTGAAAGAAGCAAGGAGAGAACAACCGGTGAAAAAACAATATACCGAAAACAAGGCGGAAGTGGAATCTATGCTGGGAGCCTTGAACCAGTCTAATACCAACAGACAGCAAGCTCAACAGGAAGAA